>NZ_JBYCKL010000042.1:0-29076 GCF_057473365.1 Halomonas sp. TH-94 | reverse complement strand
CTATTGCAGCCATTCCTCAATGGCCGTTGCGACGCGCCCCACATTGGCCGGCTCCAGATGAAGGTGATGCCCACCGGGCAGGACCCGCCGCACCAGTTGCGGCATCGCCGCACGGGCCGCATCGGCATTCTCCCGCTCACCCAGGATACCCGTCTCTCCTTCGATCAGCAGTGCCGGCGTACGGATCTCGCCGAGCAACGCCAGTACCTGCTCCGGACTCAGACGTACCGGCGAGGGCCACAGCAGGCGGCCGTCGGTGCGCAGGCGCACGTGGCCATCCGCTTCACGAACCAGGTTGCGCTCCACCAGCGGAGTCGCCGTGACCGCATCGATCGGCGTCACGCCACCGGCGACACGCGCCGCCACGGCAGATTCGCTATCAGGATAGCGCGGCGCCGCCGAGCGCGTCCGTCTGGCAGCTCGCAGCCCCTTGCGCAGCTGGGCCGCGCTCTCCCCGGCAGGTGTGGTCACCGCACCCAGCCCGTCGATCAGGACGAGTCGCTCGATGCGCTCCGGCAACGCTGACGCCGTCAGACAGGCAACGCCTGCTCCCATCGAGTGAGCCAGCAATGACAAACGCTCCAGACCCAGCTCCTCGGCGGCATCGAGTAGGTCATGACAGTAGTCCCACAGAGCATAATCGCCTTCCCGGTGTCCGGAGTGACCGTGGCCGGCGAAATCCAGCGCCACGATACGTATACCGAGACGTGCGCACAGTAGAGGAGCCAGCCGGGAAAAGCTGGCTGCGTTGTCCAGCCAGCCGTGCAGTGCCAGCCAGGTAGGGGCGGCCCCTTCTCCCCAACTGAGGGCCGCCAGCCGACCGCCGGACAAGGTCAAAACTTGCGCTTCGCTCATGTTTCGCCCTCCAGCAGGTCATCGAGCATGGCCAGCAGTGCCTGGCGGGTCTCCTCGGGATGCTCCATGGGAAACATGTGACTGCCCGGCACCAATGCCAGCGGAATCCCATGGGCAGCCAGGCGGCGACGGCGCCTGGGGGTTATCAGATCGGACTCGCTGCCGGCCACGAGGCCGAACGGAATGCGCAAGCGGCGCGGCAACTGTGTCAGGTGATCGGGCAGATTGCGAAAGATCTCGGTCTCGATGGCCGGATCGTAGATCAGCTCGGCCGCCCCGTCGTCTCGCAGCCGCGTGCCGCCCTCGACGTAGTCGTGCAGCGCTTCAGGGGTGAAGCGGCGAAACAGCCCGCGACGGCGCAGATGATTGGCCATGGCCTCTCGATCGGGCCAGGAAGCCCGTCGCCCGTGGCTCTTGCCTGCCGGGGTGACGCGGTCGACGAAGCCGAAGCGCTTGGCGACTTTCATGCTCCAGGCATCGAGCCCCAGCATCAGCGGCGGGTCGAGCATCACCACGCAGCGAAACCGTCGCGGCGCATGTTCCGCCGCCATCGCCATCAGCACACCCCCCATGGAGTGGCCGACGCCGATGACGGGCCCGTCGTCGTCGATCACGTGCTCGAGCAGCTCGTCTCGCAAGGCCAGCCAGTTGGCACCGACCGGATAATCGGGGTGATGGCCCAGGCGGTCGACGGGGTGAATGTCGAAGCGCTCATGCAGCGGGGCCAGCAGGCTACGATAGCTCATGCCAGGAAATCCGTTGGCATGGGCGAAGACCAGGCGCTGTCGTGGTGGGGTAGCACGTTCATTCATGACGGAGTCCAGAGTCGGATCGGGCAGGTCGCCAGTGGCGATAGCAGGCTAACGGGTTTACTCTATCTCGCCAAGTCGACCTCCGCCCCATATCGATCATCATGTCCTGGAGTGCTCCATGCCTCGTCCTAACCGACCACGGCGCGATACTCGCGTGCGCAATCGAATTTTTCTCCTCACCGTGTTCGCCGCCATTGTCGCCGGCCTTTGGCTAGCACGTTGACATGAGTCTCCACGACCTTTTCTTCGCCACCCTGGAAGTCACCCTACCGGTATTCGCCATGGTCTTCATCGGTCTGGGGCTCAAGCGCCTGGGCTGGATCGATCAAGCTTTCATAGCAACTGCATCGAGCCTGGTCTTCAAGGCTACCATGCCGACGTTGATCTTCCTCAGCATCATTCGTGCCGACCTGGACGCCACGCTCAACCCCGTGCTGCTCGGTTTCTTCGCCCTGGCCACCCTTGCCAGCTTCCTGCTCACCTGGGGCTGGGCCATTCTGCGTGTGCCCTACGCCGACCGTGGCGTTTACGTGCAGGGGGCTTTTCGCGGCAACTGCGGCATTGTCGGTCTGGCTCTGGCCGCTGGCATGTACGGCGACTACGGTCTCTCCGCGGGCGGGCTGCTGCTCGGTGTGGTCATCCTGACCTACAACGCCTTTTCCGTCATCGTTCTGGTCACCTATCAAGAGGGCAAGAGCGCCGACTGGCGCAGCATCGGCAGCCACATCCTGCGCAATCCGCTGATCCTTGCCGTGGTCGCCGCCATCCCGGTGGCAGCGCTGGAGCTGCGGCTACCCGGCTGGGCCATGACCTCGGGACAGTATTTTGCCTCGCTGACCCTGCCACTGGCGCTGATCTGTATCGGCGCCACCCTGTCGTTGGGTTCGATACTCGAGTCGGGGCGGCTGGCCACTGGCGCCAGCCTGCTGAAGATGGTCACTCTGCCGGCGGGCGCCACTCTAGCCGCCTGGCTGGCCGGCTTCGAGGGGCGTGAACTGGGCGTCCTGTTCCTGTTCTTCGCCAGCCCCACGGCAGCGGCAAGCTTCGTGATGGTCAAAGCGATGGGAGGCAATGCGGCGCTCTCGGCCAACATCATCGCCCTGACCACGCTGATGGCCAGCGTGACCATTACCCTTGGCGTCTTTGTCCTCAAGGTGGCGGGGTGGATCTAGCCGCCGCTGCGTATGACGACCTCGAACTGCTCCAGACCGCCGCCCTCGCCGACCGCCTCCTTGGGCATGGGGTTGGCGTGGGCCTGCTTGAAGTCATCGCTGCCGACCCAGGCGCGAAAAGCCTCCTGGCTCTCCCACTCGGTTTCGACAACATAGGGGGCTTGGTTGCCGAGCGGACGCAGTACGCGCATGGCGACGAAGCCGGGCTGTTTGTCGATCTCGCCAGCGCGGGCGCGAAAGCGCGCCTCGAACGCCTCTTCGTACCCCGGCTTGACGGCAACACGGTTGTTGACGATGAAGCTCATGGTGAACTCCCTTTCAGCGAATGTCATGAGGTGAACTAAAGCCTAGCAGCCGGGCGCATCCCGCCGCCCAGACCTCGCTCTCGAGTTGCGCAACGGCGGCGGTGGGAAAGGCAAGGCCGTGATCGGGACGCCCATCGACCAGGAGGCCTGTGAGCAGCCCCACCAGCGGCATATGGCTGACCAGGATGACCGGCGGCCCTGCGCCAGCACCAAGCAGCCAGTCGCAAACCTCGGCTGGTGAACCATCGGGGGTAATGAGAGGCGATTCGACAAGCTCGGCCCCTAAGGCAGCGGCCAGATGGGTCGCCGTCTGTCTTGCACGACGATAGGGACTTGCATAAAGCCGGACACCGTCCAATGGTTGCCGAGCAAACCACTCGGCCATGCGCCGGGCCTCCTCATGGCCTTGGGAGGTCAGCTCTCGCTCGCGGTCCGGCCAACCATGTCCGGCCTCACCGTGGCGCATGATGTAGAGCCGCGAGGTCATGGCCCATCCTCGCCAGTGTCGACCCGGCGATGAGCCTGCTGCACGGCCTCGCGCGGCAACACGAATTCCACGTCACTGCTCTGCTCGCCGCGCATCAGCATGCGCGCCATCTCGCGAGCCGGCACGTTTTCGAACAGCACTTGATACAACCCTTCCGCCAGCGGCATGTAGACGCCGTCCTTGCGCGCCTTGTCACGTACCAGACGCACCGTATTGACCCCCTCGGCCACCTGACCCAGCGCCTCGACCGCTTCATCGAGGCGCTTGCCCTGGCCCAGGGCATAGCCAACGCGATAATTGCGCGAGAGCTGCGATGAGCAGGTGACGATCAGGTCGCCCACCCCGGCAAGGCCCAGGAAGGTCATGGGATTGGCCCCGAGGCTGACGGCGAAGCGCCCCATCTCGGCCAGCGCACGCGTCATCAGCATGCTGCGAGTGTTCTCGCCCATGCCCAACGCGGCGGCCATCCCGGCAGCGATGGCGTATATGTTCTTCAACGAGCCGCCCAGCTCTACGCCATAGCGGTCGTTACTGGCATAGACACGAAAGTAGTCGCAGCTCAGGGCCTGCTGCACCCGGGTCCGGGTCAGTGCATCGTCGCTGGCCACCACGGTGGCGGTAAGCTGCTTTTGCGCGATCTCGGTAGCCAGGTTGGGCCCCGAAATCACGCCGATATGGGCGAATCCGGTCTCCTCCTCGAGGATCTGGCTCATCAGCTTGAAGCCCTCTTCCTGGATCCCCTTGGTGGTGCTTACCAGGATCTGCTCGGCATTGAGCCAGGGCCGTGCCTGACGTACCACCTCTCGAAAGGCCTGGGAGGGAATCGCCACCAGCACCAGCTCAGCATCCTCGACGACGGCCTGCATATCGCTCGAGGCACGCACTGCCGGATTGATGGTGTAATCCGGCAGGTAGCGCGAATTGCGATGCTCCTGATTGATCTGGGCGGCAAGCGCCGGATCGCGCAGCCACTGACACACTCGGGCACCATTGTCGGCGGCAATGCTAGCCAGCGCGGTGCCGAAGCTGCCGCCACCCAGGACTGCTACCCGCATGGGAACGTCTGACATGTCTGCCCCGCAAAATCGTTCGGTCGGTGAAACGGAAGAAACGTCATGAGTGTAACGAAGAATGCCCCCTTCCGGGGGCATTCAAGCCTTGCTTCAGTGCTCGAGTCATCGTCCTGCGGCTGACTCAGTCGATCATCGACAGCAGCGAGTCGATGCTCTCACGCGCATCGCCATAGAACATCCGCGTATTCTCCTTGTAGAACAGCGGATTTTCGATGCCGGAGTAGCCCGTTCCCTGGCCACGCTTGCAGACGAAAACCACGGTGGACTTCCACACCTCGAGTACCGGCATGCCGGCAATGGGGCTGTTGGGGTCGTCCTGTGCCGCCGGATTGACGATGTCGTTGGAGCCGATGACGATGGTCACGTCGGTCTTGGGGAAATCGTCGTTGATCTCGTCCATTTCCAGCACGATATCGTAGGGCACCCTGGCTTCGGCCAGCAGCACGTTCATGTGCCCCGGCAGACGCCCGGCCACCGGATGGATGGCGAAGCGCACCTCCTTGCCGGCGGAACGCAGCTTGCGCACCAGTTCGCTCACGGCGTTCTGGGCCTGAGCCACGGCCATGCCATAGCCAGGCACGATGACGACGCTGTCGGCGTTATTCAGACTGCTCGCCACGCCCGCGGCATCGATAGCCACCTGTTCGCCTTCGATCTCGGCAGCCGGCCCCTGGGTGCCGCCGAAGCCCCCCAGGATGACGCTGACGAAGTTGCGGTTCATCGCCTTGCACATGATGTAGGAGAGAATCGCACCGGACGAGCCGACCAGCGCGCCGGTGACGATCAGCAGGTCGTTGGAGAGCGTGAAGCCGATGGCTGCCGCCGCCCAGCCGGAATAGCTGTTGAGCATCGACACCACCACCGGCATGTCGGCCCCGCCGATACCCATGATCAGATGCCAGCCGATGAAGAATGCCAGCGCCGCAAGTATCAGCAGTGTCCAGAAGCCGGCGCCGTTGAGGTAGAGAATCGCCAGCAGCAGGCTGAGTGCAGCCGCGCCGGCATTGAGCATGTGGCCACCGGGCAGCTTTTGCGGCTTGCCGTCCACCTTGCCGGCCAGCTTGCCGAAGGCGACCACCGAGCCGGTGAAGGTCACCGCGCCGATGAAGATGGCGAACACCACTTCAAGCTGCAGGAAGGTGAGCTCGTCCGGAGCCTTGGTCGCCACCAGCGCAGCGAAGGCCGAGAACTCCTGATAGCCGGTGCCGATGGCCTGGGCTGCCAGTACCCGACGCCGCTCGAGATCGGCGTTCCAGGCCACGAACACCGCGGCCAGACCGACGAAGCTGTGCAACGCCGCCACCAGCTGGGGCATTTCGGTCATCGCCACTCGCGTGGCCACCTTCCAGCCGATCACCGAACCGATCACGATCATCGGAATCATCAGCCAATAGTTGCCGATGCCCGGACCGAAGGCAGTGAAAAGTACAGCCACCGCCATGCCGACGATGCCGTACCAGACGGCCCGCTTGGCCTTCTCCTGGTTGCTCAACCCACCCAGGGAGAGCACGAAGAGAACGCTTGCCGCGATCGCCGCGGCGGAAACAAAACCTTGACCTAACATGTCTTCACTCCGCCGCTCAGGATTTCTGGAACATGGCCAGCATCCGGCGTGTCACCAGGAAGCCACCCACGATGTTGATGGTGGCGATCAATACCGAGATCCCCGCCAGAAGCACCACTATCCAGTTCCCAGAGCCGATCTGCAGTACGGCACCGAGAATGATGATGCCCGAGATGGCATTGGTCACCGCCATGAGAGGCGTATGCAGCGAATGGCTGACGTTCCAGATCACCTGGAAACCGACGAAGCAGGCCAGCACGAAGACGATGAAATGCTGCATGAACGAGGCCGGTGCGATCTGGCCAAGCAGCAGCATCAAAGCGCCGCCAACACCGAGCAACGTGACCTGACGCTTGGTCTGCGCCTTGAAGGTGGCAAGTTCGGCGGCACGCTTCTCCTCCGGCGTGGGCTCCTTGACCTTCTCCTTGGGCTTGGCCGCGGCAATCGCCTTCACCTTGGGCGGCGGCGGCGGGAAGGTGATCTCGCCCTGGTGGGCCACGGTGGCGCCACGAATCACATCGTCTTCCATGTCGTGCACGATCGCGCCGTCCTTTTCCGGCGTCAGATCGGTGAGCATGTGGCGGATGTTGGTGGCATAGAGCAGCGACGACTGGGTGGCCATGCGCGAGGGGAAATCGGTGTAACCGACGATGGTCACGCCGTTGTCGCTGACCACCTTCTCGTTCGGCTGTGTCAGATCGCAGTTACCGCCCTTCTCGGCCGCCAGGTCGACGATCACCGACCCTGGCTTCATCGCCTTGACCATATCCTCGAGCCACAGCTTGGGCGCCGGGCGCCCGGGGATCAGGGCGGTGGTGACGACAATGTCGACCTCGGGGGCCTGCTCGCGGAACAGCGCCAGCTGCTTTTCGCGAAACTCGGGGCTGGAGGGCGCCGCATAGCCACCGGTGCCGGAGCCGTCCTGAGTGTCCTCGAAGTCGAGAAACAGAAACTCGGCGCCCATCGACTCGATCTGCTCGGCCACTTCGGGCCGCACATCGAAGGCGCGAACCACGGCGCCAAGGCTGGTTGCCGTGCCAATGGCGGCAAGCCCGGCAACGCCGGCGCCGATGACCAGCACCTTGGCCGGGGGTACCTTGCCGGCAGCAGTCACCTGGCCGGTAAAGAAGCGTCCGAAGTTGTTGCCCGCCTCGATCACCGCGCGATAGCCGGCGATGTTGGCCATGGAGGAGAGGGCATCCATTTTCTGGGCGCGAGAGATTCGCGGCACCATGTCCATGGCGATGACGGTGCCCCCCTGGGCACGACAGCGCTCCAGCAGGGCCTCGTTCTGTGCCGGCCAGAAGAAGCTGATCAAGGTCTGGCCCTGGCGCAGGCGATCGGCTTCCGCCTCGCTCGGCTCGCGCACCTTGATGACCACTTCGGCATCGCGCCATAGCGCCTCGGCACTCTCCACAACGGTGACACCGGCATTGCGATAGGCGTCATCATCGAAGCCGGCGGCAACGCCAGCCCCGGTTTCGATCAGACAGTCGTGTCCAAGCTTCTGTATGAGCTGCGCACTGTCAGGGGTCAGCGCGACACGCGCTTCTCCTGGGGCGAGCTCTTTGGGTGCACCAATCTTCACGTTGGATCTCCCTTATGGTTATAGAAAGGTCGTAAAGGCAAACAGTTATTCATACCTGACCATGCCGCAATGCACAACAGCCATGTCCTCTTTTGATCGCACCCGAATGTAACACTATGCAGCTGAAATCATGGAAAAAAGACTGGATGACGTTTACGTCAAAGGCAGCCGAAAGGGTCCCGTGAGGCCAAAAAAAGGCCGCCCTAAGGCGGCCATATACAGGGGGTTTTGCTAGTGCGAATCACGACGTCAGCAGGGTATTGAGGCGACGCACGTAGGCCGCCGGGTCATCCAGATGGCCGCCCTCGGCAATGATGGCCTGGTCGAGCAGCACCAAGGCAAGATCATCGAAGCGCTCACCTTCGGCCGATTCGAGTTTTGCCACCAGCGCGTGCGCCGGGTTGAGTTCGAGAATCGGCTTCACCTCCGGCATTTTCTGGCCGGCGGCCTCCATGATGCGACGCATCTGGAAGCCCATCTCGTGCTCGGGCAGTACCACGCAGGCCGGAGAATCGGTGAGGCGGTGAGTCACTTTCACCTCCTGCACATGATCGCCAAGCGACTCCCTGACCCGCTTGACCAGATCCTCCTTGGCTTTGGCGGTTTCTTCCTGAGCCTTCTTCTCCTCCTCGCCCTCGATCTCACCGAGGTCGAGCTCACCCTTGGCCACGTCGACGAAGCGCTTGCCCTCGAACTCCTGCAGATGGCTCATAAGCCACTCATCGATGCGGTCGTGCATCAGCAGCACTTCGATGCCCTTCTTGCGGAAGATCTCCAGGTGCGGGCTCGACTTGGCTGCGTTGAAACCGTCAGCGACGATGTAGTAGATCTTCTCCTGCCCTTCCTTCATGCGCGAGAGGTAGTCGGCCAGCGACTGGTCCTGGGTGGCGCTGTCGGTGTGGGTGGTGGAGAAGCGCAGCAGCTCGGCGATCTTGTCGCGATTGGAGAAGTCCTCCGCCGGGCCCTCCTTGAGCACGCTGCCGAATACGTTCCAGAAGGTCTGATAGGCCTCCTTGTCCTTGGCCAGCTTCTTGAGCATGTCCAATGCCCGCTTGGTCAGAGCGCTCTTGATCTTCTCGACCTTGGGATCCTGCTGCAGCAGCTCGCGGGAGACGTTGAGCGACAGTTCGCGAGTGTCCAGTACACCCTTTATGAAACGCAGGTAAAGCGGTAGGAACTGCTCGGCGTCATCCATGATGAAGACGCGCTGGACGTAGAGCTTGACCCCGCGGGAGCCGTCACGCTCGAACAGATCGAACGGTGCGCGCCCCGGCACGTAGAGCAGGCTTGTGTATTCAAGCTTGCCTTCGACCTTGTTATGGCTCCAGGACAACGGGTCGCTGTAATCGTGAGCCACGTGCTTGTAGAACGCCTTGTACTCATCGTCGGAAACCTCACCCTTGGGCCGCGCCCACAGCGCCGTGGCCTCGTTGACGGTTTCCCAGCTGGTAACCTCACTGCCCTCGATGGTGTTGCCCTCGTCGTCCTTGGCCGTTTCGACCTTGGACATGCGCACCGGAACCTCGATGTGGTCCGAGTACTTGCGTACCAGCCCGCGCAGGCGGAAATCGTCGGCGAACTCCTTGGCATCTTTCTTGAGGTGCAAAACGATCTCGGTGCCGTGCCGCTCGCACTCGACGTCGGCGACGGTGAACTCCCCTTCGCCCTTCGAGCGCCACTCGACGCCCTCGGCCTTGTCCGTACCCGCCCTGCGGCTTCGCACCGTGACCTCGTCGGCGACGATGAAGCTGGAGTAGAAGCCGACACCGAACTGACCGATCAGGCGTGCATCCTTCTGCTGCTCGCCGGAGAGCTGCTTGAGAAACTCGGCGGTGCCGCTGCGCGCGATGGTACCGAGGTTCTTGATCACCTCGTCGCGGCTCATGCCGATGCCGTTGTCGCGTACGGTCACAGTCCGTGCCTTGTCATCGTGCTCGATCTCGATGCGCAGCTCGCTGTCGCCTTCGTAGAGGGCATCGTTGTCGAGAGCGGCATAGCGCAGCTTGTCGCAAGCATCGGCGGCGTTGGAAATCAGCTCCCGCAGGAAGATCTCCCTGTTCGAGTACAGGGAGTGGATCATCAGGTGCAGCAGCTGCTTCACCTCGGTCTGGAAGCCGAGCGTTTCCTCGTGAGCGGTCGTGGACATGGATCGGTTACCTCATGGCTTGAACCCGCAGCGGCGCATGGCACCGCTGCTCCTGAACTGTTCAGCGATATGGGGTCCGTATCCGGTATTTCAAGCGTCGTTCGGTTCGGGTGTGCCCAGCACCAGGTGCAGGCGCGAGGTGGCCACCGGCTCGTTCTCGTCGTCCTGCCAGGCCGTGACCTGGACATTGGCCAACCGACGCCCTTCGCGCAGTAGCTGGCATCTGGCGTGGGTGGTCACTACCCGCGCCGTGCGCAAGTAGTCGATGGAGAAGTCGACGATACGTGGCAGCCTCGGCTCGCGGGCCGAGAGCATCAGGTCGAGGGTGCCGGCGGTTTCCATGAAGGCGGCAACCACGCCGCCATGCAGAGCAGGCAGCAGGATGTTGCCGATATTGTGTTCGCGGGGCTCCATATGGAACACCAGGCCACCGCCCGAGGGGTCCGGAGTGGCGGAAATTCCCACGTAGCGCGCATAGGGCAGCCGCTCGAGCCAGGCAGTGACGTCGCCCTCGGCACGGGTTCTGGCCAGCCAGGTCGCATCATGAAAGCTCTCAGTCATGACCGGTATCTCCGAATAGCGCCTCGGCGAAACCCGGCGGCGTATTACGAGGTCCGAGGCGGACGAAATTGCCGATACCGCGGGCAATTGGCCGTTCCGGCTCCTGCCACAGCGTACCCTCAGTGAATACCATCGCGCCGGTCACCCTCAGCACTCGCGCTTCGGCCATGATCGGCTGCCCGGCCAGGGCCGGCCGGTAGTGATCGACTCGCAGGTCCAGCGTGGGGCAGACCTCGGGAGATGGCAGGCCGCACAGCACGGCGGAGCCGCAAACCGTATCCAGCAGCATGGTCAGCACGCCTCCGTGGACAAGACCCCGCTCGGTGTCGCCCAGCAGCTCGTCACGCCAGGGCAGGCGCATTTTCACCCAAGGGGGGGAAACCTCCACCACCTCGAGGCCGAGCTCCCGGGTATGCGGGATGACATTGACGAAACGGGCCAGGCCAGCTCGCCAGGCGTCAGGGCTTCGGTCTGCCGTGGCAGACCCATCGTATGGCTCGGCATTTGCGCTCACTCTTTCCCCCAACAAGCGTTTGATCCAGTTCAGCCAGACTAGACGGCGGCCAGCGGCGAGACAAGCGTGACATAACTGACAGCAGCGAGGCCGAACGAGAAAGCGCTGCAATGGTCTACTCAAAACGGCTCCGATAGGCCAGGATACAGGGTTCGTCATCGCCGCCCGGAGGCCGTTTACATGCGCCATTTTTCTCCCTTGCACCGCGCAGCTGGCTGGCTGGCCGCTGCAGCCTTGAGCTTCACCGTCTCCGCGCATGCCCAGCCCAGCGACAGCGCTCTGCGTACGGCACTCGAAGCCGCTCGCAGCCAGCAGTGGCAGCGCATCGACCAGGCCGCCATCGAGGGTCATGTGTTGGAAGGCTATGTGGAATACCACCGTCTGCGTAGTCGTCTGCCCCAGGTGGAACCCGGCCAGGTACTCGACTTCATCGAACGCTATCAGGACTCACCTCTCGGCGAATGGATGCGCGGCCAGGCGATCAGTCGTTACGGCGACGCCGGGCGTTACGGCAGCCTGCTCGCTGTGGCAGATGGCGAGCCCAGCGGCACCGAGCGTCAGTGCCATTATTATACGGCGCTGCTCGGCAGCGATCCTGTGGCGGCAGCCGAGGGCGGCCGTCGGTTATGGCACGTCGGCCGCTCGCAGCCCTCGGCCTGCGACACCCTGTTCAGCCGCCTGCGTGCCAGCGGCGATATCGCCGAGCAGGACATCTGGGAGCGCAAGATGCTGGCCTGGGAGCAAGGCGAAACCGGGTTAGTCAGCTTTCTTGGTCGACAGCTCGGCAGTCGCTGGCAAGAGGGCATCGATGCCGTGGACAGGCTGCAGCGCAGCTACGCCGACATCACACGCGTGCCTACCTGCATCGGCCCGGAGTGTCGCGGCAGCGGTCCGCTGTTCGCTTCCGCCATGCATGGATTCACGCGTGCCGATACCGAAGCGGCCATGGAAGCATGGCGCAAGATCTCCTCTCACCTGCCGATCGAAGATCGCCACCGCCATGCGATAGAAGAAGATCTCGCCTTCTACTCTCTGGTACGAGGCATCGATCACAATCTGTCATGGGTCGACGAGGCCCTGCCGCGGATCGCCACCACTCGCGTGCTCGAGCTGCGTATCCGCCACGCCCTGGCCAACCGCGACTGGGTCGACACCCTGCGCTGGATCGACATGCTTCCCGACGACAGCCGGGACGATAGCCGCTGGCAATACTGGCGGGCACGCGCGCACGAGCAGATGGGCGACTCGGAACGGGCGGAAGTGGCTTATGCGCGGGCCGCTCAGGGGCGCAACTTCTTTGGCTTCGCCGCAGCGGATCGTATCGGACGCCCTTATTCGTTGAA
This sequence comes from Halomonas sp. TH-94, assembly GCF_057473365.1. Classification (NCBI taxonomy): domain Bacteria; kingdom Pseudomonadati; phylum Pseudomonadota; class Gammaproteobacteria; order Oceanospirillales; family Halomonadaceae; genus Halomonas; species Halomonas sp. TH-94. The sequence goes on along the minus strand of NZ_JBYCKL010000042.1, from coordinate 16,656 downwards.
CCTGGAACGCAGCCACTTCGACGAGAGCTTTCGCGACGAAGTGTCCCGCTGGCCCACCGTGCAACGTACCGAAGCGTTGATGCGCATCGGCGAGGACGGCTTGGCCAACAGTGAATGGCTGCATGCCGCGGCCACGGCCTCACCGCGAGAGGTCAGGGCGCTGGCCGATTATGCCAAGCGGCGTGGCTGGCATGCCCGGCTGGTACAGACGACCATCACCGCACAGCTGTGGGACGCGCTCGACTGGCGCTTTCCGGAAGCCTATCGCGAGCATTTCATGTACTGGGGCCAGCAGACAGGGGTAGATCCCTACCTGCTGATGGGCATAGCCCGGCGGGAAAGCGCCTACAACCCCGTGGCACTTTCGCCGGCCGGCGCTCGCGGCCTGATGCAGATCATGCCGGGAACCGCCACCCAGCTCAGCCGTCAGCTCGGCATCAGCGACCCCGGCCCCTACGGCGTTCTCGACCCCGAGCTCAACATTCGTATGGGCAGCACCTACATTCGCGACATGACCAACCGCTACCGGGGCAACCGTCTTGCCGCCGCCGCAGCCTACAACGCGGGCCCCGGCCGGGTGGATCGTTGGCTGCGTGACGCACCGGAGGAGTTCGACCTTTTCGTCGAGTCGATTCCCTTCCGCGAGACCCGTGACTACGTCCAGGCGGTGCTTTCCTATCGCGTGATCTTCGAGAGCCTGGCCAACGGCGGCAGCAGCGAAGGCGTATCGATGCTCAGCCAGGCGGAGAAGACGGTGCGCTACGACGCGTCCCTTCTCGCTCGTAACTGACGGCGGGCAGGCCGGCCTGACCCAGTCGAGGTCAGGCCGGCTGACGTTCAAGTGCCAGCCTGACCCCGAACAGGATGAGCACCGCTCCCGTTGCACCGTTCAGCGCGCGCGCGAAGAGCCGGCTGCCGAGCCAGCGGCCCGCACTGCCCACCATGAAGACGATGGCGATCTGCCATACATTGGCGACCACGAAATGGACCCCGGCGAGCCACAATGACTTGAGCAGCGCCGGATCCGTCGGGGCAATGAACTGCGGCAGGAACGCCATGTAGAAGACCACGGTCTTGGGGTTGAGCACATTGGACAGCAACCCTTCGCGCATCGGCCGCCAAATCGGCACGGCTTCCTGCCCGCCTTGCACGGATCCGAGCGGCAGCCCTTGTCCGCGCCGTGCTGCCAGAAGGCCGTTGATGCCCAGCCAGACAAGATACCCTGCACCGGCCAACTTCAGGGCGCTGAAGGCCCAGGCCGACTGCAGCAGGATGAGCGAGATACCCAGCGCCGAAATCGTGGCATGCACGAACAGGCCACAGCAGATCGCCAGGCTGGTCAGCACACCATCGCGAACCCCACCTCGGGCCGTGTTGCGAATGACCAGCAGGGTGTCGACGCCAGGGCTCATCGACAGCAAGGTAATGGCGATCAGGAAGGGCCAGAACTGCGCATCTACCATGTCGGTGGCTCCGTTCACACGGCCCATTCCGGGCCATCGATTGTCTGGACGCTTGGAATTTTTCTAACTAAAGTGGATTGAGTGAAAGTCATGGCTGGAGCGCGTCACCCCTAAACAGCGCTCTCCAGGAGTGGCTTTCGCTGCATGGCAAGAAGCCGAGGCCGTCTTGCTGTACTGCGCGCCTCACCTCTCGGTCATGCACTTGGGGCATCGCGACACCGCGGGCCCGGGACGATCCATCTGTAAGCAAGGAAAAACGACAATGGCAACCGGCACTGTCAAGTGGTTCAACGACACCAAGGGCTATGGCTTCATCTCTCCGGACGACGGCGGGGATGATCTGTTCGCACACTTCTCCGAGATTCAGGCTGAAGGCTTCAAGACCCTGCAGGACGGTCAAAAGGTGACCTTCGAGGTCACCCAGGGCAAGAAAGGCCTTCAGGCCTCCAACATCCGGCTGGCCAACTGAGGCTCTACCTCGGCTGACACCGGGGCCAGCTCTTCCATGGGTCTGGCAACCTGACGAAAAGGTCCACTCCTCTCACGGAGTGGGCCTTTTTTCATCGCCCGTTCGTCACTCGATGTCGAAGCGCGGCGCTTCACCCGTCTCGCTGCGCTCGGCTTCTTCGAACTGCTGCTCCAGTTGACGCTGTGCTTCTTCGAAGCGGCGCTCAGTCTCTTCGAGCCAGGCGTCGACGTCCGACTGCGTCACTTCCCCGGTTCGCTCCGCTTCCCGATCGATCGCCGAGGAAGCGTCGTTTTCATCGCCACCCATTGGCTCGATGCGCGTTTCGCCATTGCCTTCCATGGGCTCGAGCGCGGGTGGGCTCTGCTCCACTTCCTCGAACTGCTGATCGATCTGGCGCTGCGCCTCTTCGAAGCGACGCTCGGTATCTTCGATGATGGCATCGATATCGGAGCGAGTCGGCTCGCCGGGAAGCGCCCCCCCCTCCTCCAGCGTGTCCACCGGCGACTCCCCCAGGGTATCGGCATCGGCCTCGATCTCCTCATCGGGCTCGAGCTCGGTTTCCTCTTCAGGGATCGCAGGTAGCGACTCATCTTCGGTGGGCACCTCCTCCTCAGCAGCGGGCGGCGGTGTTTCCGGCTCCTGCTCCGTCACCTCGATGTCAGGCTCCGCTTCGTTGACCGATTCGTCAGGCTGAGCCGTGGTGCCAGCCTCTTCGCCATTCTCGCCGCAGCCAGCCAGCCCGAGGGCAAGCGTGAATGCCACGGCGGCAGGTATCCAGGGTGTCTTGGCCATCGGCTTTCTCCCATCCATATGAGACCAGCAAAAGGGCCCTATTCCAGCAGAGCCCGGCAGCCACTGCAAACAAACCGCAGATTCATGCTGCTTCGTGAGTTGGACAACGTCATGGTGAAACGATCCCGAATCGGGCGCGTCACCGCAACGCAGTCAACGGCAATGGACAATTCAACGACCAAGCCACGGCGCGCAGCAGCTCCGCCTCACGAGGGGATACCCGACCATCGTGCTTGACGCAGTCGATCATGCCATCGAGCAGTCTGACACGGTCATCCTCTGCCAGGTAAACGCAGCGCTCGAGCGCCTGATCGAGCAGCTGCGGCGTTGCCGCTTGAGGGATGAATGCCTCGGCAAGACCCAACCGCTCGGCCGCCGTGTCATAGGCGGCTCTTGCCTCGGCCTCGTTTTCACCCCCTGCCAGTGCCAGGCTCGACAGCAGCTGCGCCACCGCAGGCTCGGCCTGGGCCAGTGCAAGCCTTCTGCCCCGACGTGGCGGCTCTCCCTGACTGCCCGCCATGATCAATCGGTGCAAGGCCCATTGCAGGGCGCCCGGCCGGTGCTCGGCCGCCATCAAGCGGCCGAGGCAATCGTGCAGCCGTGCGTACTGGGCCACCGAGAGCTGCCTGAGCACGGGCAGGCAGAGCTCGATCAACGCCAGCCGCTGCCCCGGCCGAATCTCCGCAAGCGGTCGTTCGAGGTGCTCGAGCTCAGCGAGCACCTCCGGCATGGCCGCTTCAACCAGCGCCTCGCGCTGCTGCGTCCGGCTCGTTGGGTCGGCCCCCATCAAGATGCCATAGACCACGGCTCGCGCCGCATAGGGATCGTGCACGGCTTGCAGCAGCTCCCCGTCGATCTCTGTCAGGATCCCATGGGCCTGTCGAAGGTCCGCATGGCGTGGCTCTCCGACCCGCTGCGACAACATTCCACCAGCGAAACCCAACGTGCTTTCGCCCGTCATCTCGCCGCGAGCGCCCTGCGGCGGCTCGGCGTCGGCCGTTTCGCGGTGCTCAGGCTCACCAGGCTCGGGCAGTTGCCCGTCCCATCCGGGTTCGAGGCGACGAATGCGGGTCGTCAGCGGCGGATGCGTCGCGCTCAATCCACGCAGCCCAGGCAAACCACGACTGAAATAGAGATGACTGAACTCTTCGGCCTGGGTGGCCCGCAGCTCGGAGCCGTAGGCGTGCGCCGCCACCCGCTTGAGGGCCCCGGTCAGACCTTCGGGGTTGCGGGTATATTGCACGGCGCTGGCGTCAGCCAGAAACTCGCGCTGGCGGCTGACCGCGGCCTTGATCAGGTTGCCACAGAGCGTACCGATGAAGCCCACTAGCATCAGCGCCACGCCCGCTGCCAGCAGCACCATATGGCCATTGCCCTGCCGGGAACTGCGCACTGCGCGCCGAGTCGCCATACCGCGCAGCAGCATGCGACCGACGAGACCAATGACCAGAATGCCGTACAGCAGCGCCACGAGACGCATGTTGAGCCGCATGTCTCCATGCAGTATATGGCTGAACTCGTGGGCGATCACACCTTGCAGCTCGTCCCGGGAGAGGCTGCGAATGGCCCCTTGCGTGATACCGATGGCGGCATCTTGCGGCGTATGTCCGGCAGCGAAAGCGTTGATGCCCGGTTCGTCGAGCAGATAAACCGCCGGTACCGGCAGCCCCGCGGCAATGGCCATCTCTTCCACCACGTTGAGCAACCGGCGCTCATCGGCATCCCGCGTGTCGGCATTGAGCGGCCTGCCACCAAGAGCTTCGGCTACGGCGGCCCCACCAGCACGCAGCTGAAAGTGACGGGCCAAGCTACTCAGGCCTACTACCAGTACCACACCACTCGCCACCGCACCCAACAGCCAGGGGTCGAGCAGCAGCGTGAGAGGATCGCCACCCTGCTGACCGCCATCCAGCAGCGCCATGGCCAGCGCCACGACCGCCACGGCGGCTGCGATCATGCCGAGCACGGCGACGAGCAACAGCAGCATCAGCCATAGGGTCAGGCGGCGGGCACGTGCCTGGGCACCGAAGAAATCCATCGTCGCGTACCGTCAGAAGCTGATGCGAGGCGCCGCCTGGATCTCGGCGCTATCGTCGAACTCCAGCAGTGCCGCATCTTCGCGGTGTCCCATGGGGCCTGCCAGCAACACCGGCGGAAAGCTCTGCTTGTAGGTGTTGTACTGCATGACGGCGTCATTGAAGGCCTGACGAGCAAAAGCGACACGGTTCTCGGTGCTGGTCAAGGTTTCGGACAGCTGGCGCATGTTGTCCGATGCCTTCAAGTCGGGGTACGCCTCCATCACGACGTTGAGCCTACCCAGGGCGGCACCCAATGCGCCTTCCGCGCCAGCCAGCTCGGCCATGGCGCCCGGCTCGCCCGGCCTTGCCGCCGCGGACTTGAGCCCGGCGAGAGCCGCATTGCGGGCTTCGGTCACGGCGGTGAGCGTATCGCGCTCATGTGCCATGTAGGCCTTGGCGGTTTCGACCAGATTGGGAATGAGGTCATAGCGTCGCTTGAGCTGTACTTCGATCTGGGCAAAAGCATTCTGATAGCGGTTTTTCAGCGCCACCAGGCGGTTATAGATGCTGGCCCCGTAGACCACCAGCAAAGCCACCACGACCAGCACGACGATCAATGTCACATTCATTCGCTCTCTCCCGTCCGACACCAACGCCAAGAACTTGATATACATCAATGGCGGAGCCTGCATTAGCGCCTGCTCAATGTCATAAGCCGATGGTATAGTGTGGCAGCCGTACGAGCCAGTCGCCTGCCAAGATGCGCGCACCTTGCGGCGGCTTATCTCGCCCAAGCGATCATTCCCAGGGAGTCGGACTTGGTAGCGCAACTCAAGGATTTCGTTCACGCACTGGTCCATGCCCTGCGCAACCTGCTGCCCATCATCGTGGTCGTGGTGGCGTTCCAGGCCCTGCTCTTGCGTGAGTGGCCGGAGGGTGGACTCAGCATGGCGCTGGGGCTACTGATCGTCGCCTTGGGGGTGGCTCTGTTCCTGCAAGGTCTCGAGCTGAGCATCTTCCCGGTAGGCAAGCGCCTCGCCAACCAGTTCACGAAACGCGGCTCGATGCCTTTGCTGATGCTGTTCGGCTTTGCCATCGGCTTCTCCGCTGTCGTGGCGGAGCCAGCCCTGATCGCCGTGGCCGAACAGGCCGCCATGATCAGCGACGGCCGGATCGACGCCCTCACCCTGCGTCTGATCGTGGCAGGCTCGGTGGGGCTGGTGATGGCGCTGGGGGTGTTTCGGGTGATCCTTGGCCACCCGCTGCACTGGTACATGATCGTCGGCTACGTCGTGGTGGTGCTGGTCACCTTCTTCGCTCCCGAAGAGATCGTGGGGCTGGCCTACGACTCCGGCGGCGTAACGACCAACATCGTCACCGTGCCGCTGATCGCCGCCCTGGGTATCGGCCTGGCCTCCTCGATACGCGGTCGCAATCCGCTCATCGACGGCTTCGGCCTGGTCGCGCTGGCGGTCATGGTCCCGATGATCAGCGTGCAGCTCTACGGCATTCTGGTCTACGCCGATCCGGGCACACTGGCCGGGGGAGCCGAAGCGCTGCTCGCCGAGAGCGACGTCACCCCGCCGGCCGGCTGGGTCAGCATGATTCTCGATCTGTTCGGCATGTTGCGCGACGTACTGCCGATCATTCTGGTCATCCTGTTCTTCCAGTACGCCGTGCTGCGGCATCCGCTAGCCAGCCCGCTCAAGGTGGGAGTAGGCTTCGCGCTGGTGATCGTCGGCCTGTACGCCTTCGTGGTGGGCCTCAAGCTCGGCCTGTTCCCCATCGGCCAGAGCATGGCGGCACAGCTGATCGGCTTCGATACCTGGCTGTGGGTCTATCTGTTCGCCTTCTGCATCGGCTTTGCCACCACCATGGCCGAGCCGGCACTGATCGCCGTGGGTCAGCAAGCCGAGGAAGCCGCGGCCGGCAAGATCCAGGGCAACGTCATCCGTATTCTGGTGGCAATGGGCGTGGCGATCGGGATCACCATCGGCGTGCATCGCATCATCAGCGGCGACTCGATCCACTATTACATCATCGGGGGGTACCTGCTGGTGATCCTGCTTACCGCCCTGGCGCCCCGCTACATCGTGGCGCTGGCCTTCGACCTGGGCGGCGTGACCACCTCCGAAGTGACGGTACCGCTGGTCACCGCGCTGGGGATCGGCCTGGCCAGTGAGATCGAGGGGCGCAATGTGCTGATCGACGGCTTCGGGCTGATTGCCTTCGCCTCGATCTTTCCTATCGTGACCGTGATGAGCTATGCCATCGTGATGGAGTGGATGGCAAAGCGGGGAGGCAAATCAAGATGAAGTTTTCGCTGTTGGTCGCCATCGTACCCGAAGAACTCGAGCAGGAGTGCATCGATGCCGCGACAGAGGCCGGCGCGGTCGGCATGACGCTGATGAGCGGCCGCGGCATTGGCGGTGAGCGCAAGAAGACCTTTTTCGGACTGACCTACGAGGGCAGCCAGAGCATCATGCTGTTGACCCTCGAGAAGGGACTTTCGCTGAAAGTGCTCAAGGCGATACGCCTGGTGCTCAATCCCAGCGGCGAGGATTCGCGCGGCCTGGTCATGACGCTGCCGGTGGAGCACCTCGGCGGCATCGACATGGCGCAGATCAAGCGCTTCGAAGAGCGACTCAGGCACGACGTTTGAGCGAGTGATTGAAGGAGACAACGAGATGCTGGTCAAGGACATCATGAACCGCGACGTGGTGACGGTATCCCCCTTCGCCACCCTGCGCGACGCGCTGAGTCTGATGAAGCGCCATAACCTCAAGAGCCTGGTAGTGGAGCAGCAGGACCCCCACGATGCATGGGGACTGATCACGTACACCAATATTCTCAAGACCATCGTCGCCGAGAACGGCGACATCGATCTGATCAACGTCTACGATGTCTGTGCCAAGCCCGCCATCGGCGTCGGCGAATCGCTCGACGTGCGCCACGTGGCCAGCCTCATGACCGATAGCGTGGTGAAGCGAGTGCTGGTACTGGACGACAACAAGTTGCTGGGACTGGTCACCATGGATGATATCGTAGGCACCGTGCTCGACATGATCGAGTAAGCCGAACGGACCCGCGCATGCAAGATTTCTTCTCCTGGCTGGGCGAGACACTGGGCGAGATCATTCGCTTCGTGGTCGACCTGCTGATCGTATTCTTCTACAACCTGGGCGCCTCCGCCCGGGGCTTCTTCGATGGCCTGGCCTCCGCGCTGGGCATCCCTGCCACCATGGTCAGCCTTGGCGTCCTGCTGATCGGCTTGTGGTTGCTCTATCTGGCCCTGCGCGCCCTGCTGAGCCGGCGCCTGGTGGCCACGCTGATCTGGGCGGTACTGGGCGTGATGGTATTGAGCTGGCTGATCTATTGAGCCCCGCCCGAAACAATGTGCCGCCGTAAAAGGCGGCACATTGTTTTACGTTCAGGAAATTATCTTTCCTCAGGCGAGAGCCTTTTCGATCACTTCGTACACGTTGGGTGAGAGCTTCTCGGCGCGGATGCGTTCGAGTTCGCCCTTCATCAGCGCCTGGCGCGACTCGTCGAAGCGCTGCCAGCGGGTCAGCGGCGTGATCAGGCGGGCAGCGATTTCCGGGTTCAGCCGGTTGAGCTCGATCACCACGTCGGTCAGCAGCCGATACCCCTCTCCGTCGGCGCGATGAAAATTGATGCGGTTCTGATTGGCGAAAGTGCCGATCAGGGCGCGCACCTTGTTGGGGTTCTTCAGCGAGAATGCCGGGTGGGCCATGAGATACTTGACCCGATCCAGGGCGTCCGCCTGAGGGCGGGTGACCTGAATGGCGAACCACTGGTCCATTACCAGAGAATCATGGGCCCACTTCTCGCCGAAGGCCCGCAGCGCCGGGTCCGCCAGATCGTCACGACTGCTGTGGGTCAGCAGCGTCAGCGCATGGCGCACGTCGGTCATGTTGTGGTCGGCATCGAACTGCTGGCGTGCAAGATCGATGGCCTGTTCGTCCTCGATCGCCATCAGGTAGGAGAGCGCCACGTTCTTCAGGCTGCGTTGGGCGACCTGCTCGGGTTCCGCCGCATAAGGCGCATCGCTGCGATTCTCCTCGTAGAGGCTCACGAACTCGTCGCGCAGGGTAACGGCAAGTGACTGCTTGACGAAGGTGCGAGCGGCGTGGATCGCTTCGACATCCACTCGTGGCTGCTGCTCGGCGATGTAGGCTTCGCTTGGCAGGGTCAGCATCTCGGCCAGTACCGCCTTGTCGTCGCCGCCACGCTCCAGCAGGGCGCGGAAAGCGTCGACCACACGCTGATCCATGACCTTCTCGACCCCATTGCGATGGGCGGCGATCAGGTCCTCTAGCGCCAGCATGGCCAGGCGCTGGCCGGCATCCCAGCGATTGAAGCCGTCGGAGTCGTTGGCGAGCAGAAAGGCAAGGTCCTCGCGGGCGTATGGAAAACGCAGCTGAACCGGCGCCGAGAAGCCACGCAGCAACGAGGGTATCGGGGCTTCGGCAACATCGGTGAAGACGAAGGTCTGCTCTTCCTCGCGCAGATGAAGCACGCCATCGCTGCCGAACGATTCCCCGTTAAGCGTCAGGGGGAGATCACGTCCCGACTTGGTTCCCACCAGTCCCATGCGCACGGGAATGTGCAGCGGCTGCTTCTGGGGCTGCCCCGGGGTTGCCGGCGTACGCTGGCGCAAGGTCAGATGGTACTCTGCGCTGGCATAGTCGTATTCGCCGTAGGCATCGATCTCGGGCGTGCCGGCCTGAGAGTACCAGAGCATGAACTGGGTGAGATCCAGCCCGGAGGCCTCGGCCATGCAGTCGACGAAATCTTCGATCGTCACCGCCTGACCGTCGAAGCGCTCGAAGTAGAGATCGCTGCCACGGCGGAAAGCCTCCCAGCCCACCAGATTGCACAGCATGCGCACTACCTCGGCGCCCTTCTCGTAGATGGTCAGGGTGTAGAAATTGCCGATTTCTATATAGTGATCGGGACGCACCGGGTGCGCGGTGGGGCCGGCGTCCTCGGCGAACTGAGCGGTGCGGAAGAAAGAGACGTCCTCGATGCGCTTGACCGGCGCCGAGTTGACGTCGGCGGAGAAGCACTGGTCACGGAAGACGGTGAAACCTTCCTTGAGCGATAGCTGGAACCAGTCACGGCAGGTCACTCGGTTGCCCGACCAGTTGTGGAAATACTCGTGGGCGACGATGCTCTCGACCCGCTGGAAGGCGGCATCGGTGGCGGTATGCGGATGGGTAAGCACCGCCGCCGAGTTGAAGATGTTGAGCCCCTTGTTCTCCATCGCGCCCATGTTGAAGTCGTTGACCGCCACGATCATGAACAGATCGAGGTCGTATTCCCGTCCGTAGGCTTCCTCGTCCCATTGCATGGCGCGCTTGAGAGAGGCCATGGCATGGTCGGTCTTGCCCAGGTTCTCCTCTTCGACCCAAATCTGCAGCGTGACCTCGCGCCCGCTCAGGGTGGTGAAGCGATCTTCGACTTTCTCCAGGTCGCCTGCCACCAGGGCGAACAGGTAGCTGGGCTTGGGATGCGGATCCTCCCAGGTAACGAAATGCCGGCCACCGGAAAGCTCGCCTCGCGCCACCGGGTTGCCGTTGGAGAGCAGCACCGGCAGGCTCGCCGCATCGCCGATCACGGTGGTCGAAAAGGTGGCCATCACGTCCGGGCGGTCGGGATAAAAGGTAATGCGGCGAAACCCCTCGGCTTCGCACTGGGTGCAGTACATGCCGTTGGAAAGGTAGAGACCTTCGAGCGCCGTGTTCTCCTTGGGCGCAATCTCCACTTCGGTATTCAGGCGGAACGATGCCGGTGGGCTGTGCACGACGAGGCCGGTGTCGCTCAACGAGTACTCGCCCTCGGCCAGCGTCTGACCATCGATGGCGATGGCCTTCAGGCTCAGCTGCTCGCCGTGGAGCTCGAATGGCTCGCGGTCGTCGCACGTCGGGTCACGCTCCACCTGCAGCGTTGCCTTGACGATAGTCGCGGCGGGGTTCAGGTCGAACGAGAGTTCGGTGTGAATGACGCGATATGCGGGGGGCCGATAGTCATGGCGATACGTCGGCTTGGGTTCAGACATTGGAAGGCTCCTGTCCATGGTCGGCGACCATTGTACGGGCGCCGACAGCACAAGCTCAAAGGCGCATGGACTCAGCGGCGTGCCAGACGCACCGTTTCGCTGGTCAGCCGGGCGGGTTCAGGGCGTGTGGCGATCCAAAGCCCCAGCAGTGAGAGGCCGGTCACCAGCAGCAGCTTGAGCCACACCAGGCTGAGCGTCAGCAGGAGCACTACGACGGAGAAAGCCAGCATGACACCGGCGAGCCACTTGGCGTGCCGGGGAATGGCACGCTCGCCCTCCCAGGCCACAACGGTCGGACCGAAGCGCGGATGCTCGCGTATCCACCGGGCAAAGCGCGGCGAGCCCCGCGAGGCGGCCCAAACGGCCAGCAGCATGAAACAGGTAGTCGGCATCAGCGGCACGAACACGCCAATGACCCCCAGCGCGAAGCTGACCCAGGCGATGGCTATATAGAAGGCGCGACGAAGCGAATGCATGCACGAGCTCCAGTGATGGCTTTCCCTGCTGCCTTCATTGAAGCGCATCTCGGCTGTACGAGCCAATCGGCCATGTCTATGACGCCGTTAGGAGAAAAGAAAAAGCCCGCCCGAAGGCGAGCCGTCTGGCCTTTCGCAACGGGCTATTCAGTCGCGGAAGTTGTCGAACTGCAGGGCGAGATCGGGACCGCCCTCTCCCCGCAGCAACGCAATCACATCCTGAAGGTCGTCACGCTTCTTGCCGGTGACCCGAACCTTCTCACCCTGAATCTGCGCCTGGACCTTGAGCTTGCTGTCCTTGATGCGCTTGACGACATCCTTGGCCTCGGCCTGCTCCAGGCCCTGCTTGAGCTTGACCTGCTGGCGAGCGCGGACGCCGGATAGCTCCGGGTCCTGAATGTCCATGCAGCGGGCATCGATGCCACGAGCGATGAGCCGATTGCGCAGTACGTCGATCATCTGCTGGAGCTGAAAGTCGACCTCGGCCTCGAGCTGCACCGTGTCGCCATTGAGCTCGAAGCTGGCCTTGACGCCCTTGAAGTCGAAGCGGCTCTGAATCTCGCGATTGGCCTGATCCACGGCGTTGCTGGCTTCATGCTTGTCATATTCGGAAACGATATCGAAGGAAGGCATGTCTGGTCCCTGGTTGCCCGGTACGTCGGAAATTCTACCAGCCTCGGCCGTGCCCTGCGCGCCTAGACCGATGCTTCTTCAGCCGCTTCGAGTGACTTGCTCATCTGCCAGCCGGCGCAGCCATCTTCATAATAGTCGTCGAGCCAGCGCTCCAGACGAAACCCCATACGCCGGTAAAGGCCGAGTGCGATGCGATTATCGGCCCTGACTTCGAGCGCTAGCGCTTCGGAGCCGCGTGAGACGGCACAGCGCTCCAGCGCCTCGAGCAGCTGACGCCCCAGTCCGCCGCCTCGCGCCTCGGGGTGAACACAGAAGGAGTAGAGCCGGGCGCGGCGGCTGCCGCGACGAAACAGCAGCGTGCCGTAACCCATGAGCCTGCCGTCGTCGTCGGCAACGAGGGTGTCGGCATGAGCGCGATTCAGCAGGTGCCAAAGCTGTCGGCGACTGAACCGATCGCCACTGAAGGCCACCTGCTCCAGGCGATTGAGCGCATCCAGGTCCTGTGGGCGGGCCTGGCGCAGAGTGACGGACATGAAACTCTCCGGAACTGGCTAATCAATAGTAGAGCAGCGGGCACTCAATCAAGCCCCGAGACGCCGCATAGGGCGCCGGGATCATGAAATCATTTCACCAGTCGAAGCGCTTGTCGACAGGAACTTGCAGCGGCATGCTGGCCGCATCCGGCGATGCCACGCCGCACCACCAACCGAATGGATTTCGCCCATGTGCCCCTTGCGTATCGTCATTGATCGACAGGAAGACTGGCAGCCCTATTACCCCTCCGAGGATCTGGTCAGTGCGGATGACTTCCTGGCGCTGGACCGACGCCACCGCAGCGCCGCCGATCAGGACCGCAGCACCCATGTCATCAACCTTTGCGGCGAACTCGACTATCTCGGCACCGGCTACTACGTCTCCCTGCTTGCCCAGGCCCGAGGCCAGCGGGTGCTGCCCAGCGTGGAGACCCTGAACGAGCTGTCGCGCAAGGCTCTGGTCGATCTGCAGCTGGATACTCTGGCTCCCCTGCTCGGCGAGCTCGCGCGGCAAGGTCGCCTCGCCGGAGACAGCCTGACGCTGCGAGTCATGTTCGGTGAGTGTCAGCAGCCCGAACTGGCCCGGCTTGCCCGCAAGCTTTTCGAGCGCCTGCCCTGTCCGCTACTCGAGGCGCGCCTGGTCCGCCGCCATGACCTGTGGCGACTGGCCCGGCTCAAGCCGATCGCGCTACGCGATCTCAATGCCGACGAACAGGACCTTTTCGCCAGCGCGCTCAACCGACATTCGCGTAAGGTGTGGCGTACGCCCAAGGCGCGCCGTCGTTATCGCTTCGACCTGGCCATCCTCGTCGACCCCAAGGAAGCCATGCCACCCAGCAACACGAGCGCGCTGAAGGCTTTCATACGAGCCGGGCGCAAGCTGGGCATCGACGTCTCGCTGATCACCCGCCGCGATGCCGGCCGGTTGGCTGAATTCGATGCTCTTTTCATCCGGGAAACCACCGCGCTGGACCACCATACCTACCGCATGGCGCGGCTCGCCGAACATGAAGGGTTGGTGGTGATCGACTCACCGCGTGACATCCTGCGCTGCACCAACAAGGTCTACCTCCATGCCCTGCTTCGTGCGCGGGGCGTGCCGGCGCCCGAGGGTATCCTGCTCAAGCGCCGCGATCGTCGTCCGCTCGCCGAGCGGGTGGCCGGCCTGAGCTTTCCTCTGGTACTCAAGATCCCCGACGGCTCCTTCTCCCGCGGGGTGGTGAAGATCGAATCACCGGAACAGTTGGAACGCGAGGCCAGACGGCTGTTCGACGACTCGGCCCTGTTGCTGCTGCAGGAGTGGCTGCCGACCGAGTACGACTGGCGTATCGGCGTGCTCGATGACCAGGTCCTGTTCGCCAGCCGGTATTACATGGCGCGTGGACACTGGCAGATCTACGACCACTCGGGCACCCGGGTCAAGAGCGGTGGATTTACCACTCATGACCCTTCCGAAGTGCCACCCTCGGTGATCAAGGCCGCCCTCAAGGCAACGCGCCTGATCGGTGACGGCCTGTATGGGGTCGATATCAAGCAGGCGGGAGATCGCGTGGTCGTCATCGAGGTCAACGACAACCCCAACGTCGATGCAGGTATCGAGGACAGCCTGCTTGGACGCAAGCTCTATGAGCGCATCATGGGTGTATTTCTCTCCCGAATGGAAGCTCGAGTGGCGGCCAGATCGGCGTCACAGTGACCGGCGTCGCCAATTGACCACACCTGGCCTTACTCCCCAGCAACAATTTCTCATCAATAGTTTACTTAATCATCACCTATCCTTGTCGCCAGTAAGAGACAGATCAAACCCTTGATCTAAAAGGCTCAGTCGACTTTGAGCCTCTCGCGTCTCTTACTGGCGACACATTAGCAGTACCGCCTTCAATAAAAAACCTCCAGGATTACGCCAACCCACTAATTGGAAAGAACTTTTTCCAGTTGGCGTGGAAGTTGCGTACTACATGGCACGCTAATGAAGTAAAAACACGGCCCTAAGCGCCATCTAGCGTCGGTCACGACCGTCGCGAGGGCGTCGATTGGATGAATGGGGCCCAAACAGCAAGGAGCGATGACGATCATGAGAATCACCATCTTCGGATCTGGCTATGTCGGACTGGTAACCGGTGCGTGTCTGGCCGACGTGGGCCATAAGGTCATGTGTGTGGACGTCGATGAGGACAAGGTGGCACGCCTCAATGCCGGCGAAGTCCCCATCTACGAGCCTGGCCTGGAAGATCTGATCAGCAAGAACAAGGCCGCAGGACGCATCGAATTCACCACCGATGCCGCCAAGGCAGTCGAGTTCGGTGTACTCCAGTTCATCGCGGTGGGTACGCCTTCCGACGAGGATGGCAGTGCGGACCTCAAGTACGTGCTGAAGGTTGCGGAAACCGTCGGTAAGCACATGAACGACTACAAGATCGTCGTCGACAAGTCGACCGTACCGGTGGGCACGGCGAGCAAGGTCGAGCGCACCGTTGCCGCCGAGCTGGAGAAACGAGGCGTCGACCTGGAGTTCGATGTCTGCTCCAACCCCGAGTTTCTCAAGGAAGGGGCCGCGATCGAGGACTTTTCGCGTGGCTCTCGTATCGTGGTGGGTACCGACTCGGAGCGGGTCAAGAAAGTCATGCTGGAGTGCTACGGTCCCTACAACCGCCAGCGTGACAAGATGCTGTTCATGGGGATACGCAGCGCCGAGCTGACCAAGTACGCGGCCAATGCCATGCTCGCCACCAAGATCAGCTTCATCAATGAAGTCGCCAACCTTGCCGAGCGTCTCGGCGCCGATGTGGAGGAAGTTCGCCACGGTATCGGCTCCGATCCTCGAATCGGCTACAGCTTCATCTATCCCGGCTGCGGCTATGGCGGCTCCTGTTTCCCCAAGGACGTCAAGGCCCTGGCCCACACTGCCGAGGAAATCGGCCATCCCGCCGAGATGATCAAGGCGGTGGAGCGGGTCAACTCGCGGCAGAAGAACAAGCTGTTCGAAAAGCTGTGTCAGGCATTCGACGGCCAGCTGGCAGGCAAGACCGTTGCCATCTGGGGTTTGGCATTCAAGCCCAACACCGACGACATGCGCGAAGCGCCGAGCCGCGCGCTGATGGAAGCGCTATGGGATGCCGGCGCCCGCGTGCAGGCCTACGATCCGGAAGCCATGGACGAATGCCGCCGCATCTATGGCGAGCGCGAGGACCTTGTGCTGGCCGAGCGTAGGGACGACACGCTCGAAGGCGCTCATGCGCTGGTCATCTGCACCGAATGGAAGGCCTTCCGCACCATCGATTTCACCGAGCTTCACCACACGCTCGAGGAGCCGGTGCTGGTGGATGGTCGCAACCTGTTCCAACCCGAAACCGTCAAGGCTGCCGGGCTCGCCTACTACGGTATCGGGCGGGGTGACTCCGTACGTCCCGTGCTGGCGTAAGGAGCTCCAATGTCCGCGACTCCCCGCGATCATACCGTCGCCAGTTGGGTGACGGAGCTGACCACTTTCATATTCGGGGTAGCGCTGCTGATCTTCATTTTCGGCAGGCTGCCATCGGATGTGTTCTCGCCCGAATCGCAGACGTTTTTCTTCGTCATCGGGACGATTGCCATCTGGCGCTACTCCTGGTGGGCGGTGCAGGCGGTACGCTCGGTCTGGTACAACCGCGTCATCTTTCCGCGCATGCGCGCCGAAGCCGACGCGGTTGGCGAGCTCGATCTGCCTCCGGAGCTGTTCGTGCTATGCACCTCTTTCCGTATCGAGGGGCAGATCAACTTTCAGGTCTATGATGCCCTGATCCGGGAAGCGCAGGAATTTGGCGTACCGACGACGATCTTCGCCTCCGTATCGGACCGTACCGACGTGGATGTCATCACCCACGTCATGGACGAGCATGGGTGGCCGAAGAATATCGAAGTTCGCTATATGTTCCAGAAAGGGGACGGCAAGCGCTCAGCCATGGCCGAAGTCCTGAGAGCTATATCCCGGCGCCTCCCGGCGCCGGGTTCCCTGCTGATCTCGATGGACGGAGACATTCGTCTGGAACCGGGCACACTGGCGCGTTCGCTCTCTTTCTTCCAGGCCCAGGACGATTTGGGGGCATTGACCACCAACAACCGCGCCGAAGTCACCGGCAACGATGCGACCCGCGAGTGGTACGACCTGCGTTACGCACAGCGGCACCTGATGATGAGCTCCATGTCGGTGT
>NZ_JBYCKL010000041.1:0-59223 GCF_057473365.1 Halomonas sp. TH-94 | reverse complement strand
GTGGCCATGTCGCTCCGGGGGCCAACGTGGCGGGCGATGTGGAAATTCGCCGCACCAGTTGGATAGGGGCAGGCGCCGTGGTGCGTCAAGGCGTGACCATCGGTGAAGGGGTGACGGTGGGTGCCGGTGCGGCGGTGGTTTCGGATATCGATGATCAACTGGTGGTTGCCGGCGTGCCGGCACGGCCGATGACGCCCACCCAGGGCGACGACAGCATTGCAGACCCGCCAGCCGAGGGCTCGAACGTTCTGCGTCTCGATTTGACCTCCATCCAAGGAAGATCCTAATGCTCAATGGACCCTTCTCTCCCTGGCCTGCCTTTTCCCAGGATGAGGCCGATGCCGTGTCCCGCGTGCTGCTCTCCAATCGGGTCAATTACTGGACCGGCAGTGAATGCCGCGATTTCGAGCGCGAATTCCGGCGCTTTTCCGATTGCGAGTACGCCATCGCCGTCGCCAACGGTACCGTCGCCCTGGACCTGGCCCTGCAGGGGTTGGGCATAGGGGCGGAAGCCGACGATGAAGTGATCGTCACCTCACGTACCTTCCTGGCCTCGGTATCGAGCATTGTTCTGGCCGGTGCTCGTCCGGTATTCGCCGATATCGATCGCGACTCGCAAAACGTCACCGCCGCCAGCGTGGCCGAGAAGATCACGCCGCGTACACGAGCGATCCTCGCCGTGCACCTCGCCGGCTGGCCCTGCGAAATGGACGAGCTCATGGCGCTGGCCGAGCAATACGGCCTGTACGTCATCGAGGACTGCGCCCAGGCGCATGGCGCCCGCTACCGCGGACGCAGCGTGGGCAGCATCGGTCATGTGGGCTGCTGGTCGTTCTGCCAGGACAAGATCATGACCACCGGCGGCGAGGGCGGCATGGTCACCACCAACGATGCCGCGCTATGGCAGCGGATGTGGGCCTTCAAGGACCACGGCAAGAGCTGGGCGGCGGTTTATGAGCGTGAACATCCCCCCGGTTTCCGCTGGCTGCACGAAAGCTTCGGTACCAACTGGCGGCTGACAGAGATGCAGGCCGCCATCGGACGCATTCAGCTTGAGCGGATGCCGCAATGGAAAGCAACGCGCCAGGCCAATGCACGCCGCATATGGCAGGCGGCCGAGGCGTGCGAAGCGCTTCGCGTGCCCAAGGTGCCCGCGCATAGCGAGCACGCCGCTTACAAGTGCTACGTCTTCGTCGAGCCGGAGCGGCTGGCGCCTGGCTGGAATCGAAGCCGGATCATGGCCGAGATCAACGCCGCCGGTGTGCCCTGTTTTTCAGGATCGTGTTCCGAGGTGTACCGGGAGAAGGCCTTCGATGGTACCGGGTGGCGACCCGAACGCCCGCTGCCCGTGGCGCGCGAACTCGGCGACACGAGCCTGATGTTCCTGTGTCATCCCACTCTGACGGAAGCGGAGATCGCGCGGAGCTGCACGGTGCTCCAGGAAGTGATGGCCAGGGCAAGCGCGACCGTGCCCGCCTGAAGCCCCGAATCACGCGGACACGCAAGTGTCCGCAGTCATGGAGAGACGACATGCGAAACCTGCTGCAAACCCTGTTCCGTCTGCCGCGGCGCCAGAAGCGCACCATTCAGCTCGTGGTCGACTGCGTGCTTATCACTTTCAGTTTTCTGCTGGCCATGCTGCTCAGGCTGGAAAGCTGGACGCCGCTCACCGAGGCGCGCACCTGGCTGGCGCTGCTGTTGCTGGTCCCGCTGAGCCTGGCGATCTACATCAGGCTCGGCTTCTACCGGGCGGTGATCCGCTATCTGGGACCCAAGGCGATACGCGCCGTCGTCATCGGCGTGGTGGTATCGGCGCTGTCGCTGCCGCTTGCCAGCTACCTCTTTGCCCTCGGTATTCCGCGCAGCGTGCCCTTCATCTACGCCATGCTGGCTCTGCTCACCATCGGCGGGGTGCGCTTCGGACTGCGAGCCATCTATCTGCGCAGCCAGATTCGTCACAAGCCACGCGTGGTGATATACGGAGCCGGCTCGGCGGGACGTCAATTGGCGGTCTCGCTCAGCCATGGCCAGGAGTATCTGCCGATCGCCTTCGTCGACGATGCCGTGGGCCTGCAGAACACCTATATCGAGGGGCTCAAGGTTTATCCGCCACGCCAGCTCGGCTACCTGGCCGATACCTACGGTGCCGAACGGGTACTGCTGGCGGTGCCCAGTGCCAGCCGGGCACGCCGGCGCGAGATCCTGGCCGAACTCGAGCCGCAGGGTTTCCCGGTACAGACCATACCCGGCGTGGTGGACATGGTGACCGGCCGTGCCAGGATCAGTGAAGTGCGTGACGTGGCGGTGGAGGACCTGCTGGGACGCGATCCCGTGCCGCCGAACCCCACCCTGATGGATGCCAACATTCGCGGTAAGGTGGTGCTGGTGACCGGTGCCGGCGGGTCCATCGGTTCCGAGCTGTGTCGACAGCTGCTGCGCCATGGACCCAAGCGTCTGCTGCTGCTCGATCTCTCGGAATTCGCGCTTTATCGCATCGAGCAGGATCTGCTGCGCATTGCCAGCGAAGAGGGGCTAGAGGCGCGAGTCGAAGCGCTGTTGGGCTCGGTACAGCATCGCCAGCGGCTGACCACCGTGATGAAAGCTTATGAAGTGCAGACGGTCTACCACGCCGCGGCCTACAAGCATGTACCGATGGTCGAACACAATGTGGTCGAAGGGGTGCAGAACAACGTCTTCGGTACGCTGTCGGCGGCCCGTTCGGCAATCGAGGCGGGCGTCGAAACCTTCGTGCTGGTCTCCACCGACAAGGCGGTACGACCGACCAACGTGATGGGAACGACCAAGCGCCTTGCCGAGCTGATCTGCCAGGCCTTTGCCAAGCAGCAGAGCGCAACACGATTCTGCATGGTTCGCTTCGGCAACGTGCTGGGATCCAGCGGTTCTGTGGTGCCCCTTTTCCGCCAGCAGATACAGGCGGGCGGGCCGATCACGGTCACGCATCCCGACATCACCCGTTTCTTCATGACCATCCCCGAAGCGGCCCAGCTGGTGATCCAGGCCGGCGCCATGGCCCGAGGCGGGGATGTCTTCGTGCTCGACATGGGCGAGCCGGTGCGGATTGCGGATCTGGCACGGCAGATGGTTCGTCTGTCGGGGCTGAAGGTGCGTGACGAGCGCAATCCCGACGGCGACATTGCGATTGCCTACAGCGGCCTGCGGCCGGGCGAGAAGCTGTTCGAGGAGCTGCTGGTGGGCGATGACGTTTCGGCTACCTCTCACCCCCGCATCATGACCGCCCAGGAAGTGTTCTGGGAGTGGCCGCGGCTCGAGACATACCTCGATCGTCTGTTCGAGGCCTGTCGCAACTTCCATCATGACGGTATCCGCAGCCTGCTGCTCGAGGCGCCTACGGCTTATCGGCCGCAAGGCGACATCGTCGATCTCGTGTGGCTGGAAAAGCGCCGCAGAGAAGCCTTGACGCCGGTGTCGACGGTGGCGGTCACGCCGCTGCGCCCGGTGTTGGAGCGTCACAAGTAGGTGGCTCATGACACACCCCGCCGGACTGGGAAGGCCGGCTCTCATCTCGACCCTTGCTCAACACCGCAAATCACAGTCCCTAGTCAGCACTCCGCGACCGAGGGTCGCGGCGTCTTCATGGAGAAGAGAATATGTGTGGCATCGTAGCTGCCGTGGGTTCGGACAATGTTCTGCCCATTCTGATGGAAGGTCTCAAGCGCCTCGAATATCGAGGCTATGATTCGGCCGGTGTCGCCTTGGTGGAGGCGCCCGGCAAGCTGGGTCGCGCCCGTGAAGTGGGCAAGGTGGCAGCCTTGGAGCAGATGCTCTCCGCGGCACCGCTGACCGGCATGACCGGTGTGGCCCACACCCGCTGGGCGACCCATGGCGAGCCCAGCCAGAACAATGCGCACCCCCATGTGTCGGGACGTGTCGCCGTGGTGCATAACGGCATCATCGAGAATCACCAGGCGCTGAAGTCGGAACTCATCGCCGATGGCTTCGTCTTTACCTCGGCTACCGACACCGAAGTCGTGGCCCATCTCGTCGAGCGTGAGCTGCAGGCCTGCAGTGATCTGATCGCCGCGGTCGGCGCCGCTGTGGCTCGCCTGGAAGGGGCCTACGCTCTGGGGGTGATCGACGCCGACAGGCCCGACCGCGTCGTCGGCGCGCGCCATGGCAGCCCTCTGGTCGTGGGTATCGGTGATCACGGCTGCTACCTGGGCTCCGACCCGCTGGCGCTGCTCAAGGTGACCGACCGCTTCATCTATCTCGAAGATGGCGACCTCGTGGAGTTGACCCGGGAGGGTTGCGTCGTGCATGGCCTCGATTCAGCGGGGCAGCGGGCTCCGGTGGTTCGTGAGGTGCTGCGCTACGAGCACGATGACATGGCGATCGGCAAGGGCGAGTTCGAGCATTTCATGCTCAAGGAGATTCACGAGCAGCCGGTTGCCGTGGCCAATGCCCTGGAAGGGCGGCTGGGTCGCGATCGCGTCCTCGTGGAGGCCTTCGGGCCTCAGGCGCGTGAGCTTCTGAGTGAGGCTCGCCAGATTCATCTCGTGGCGTGCGGCACCAGCTATCATGCCGCCCTGGTGGCACGCTACTGGATCGAAGCGCTTGCAGGTGTTGCCTGTCACGTGGAGATCGCCTCGGAGTATCGCTACCGCGAAGTGGTCGCCCCGCCGGGAACGCTGCTGTTGACCCTGTCGCAATCGGGGGAAACTGCCGATACCCTGGCCGCCCTGCGCCACGCACGCAAGCGGGTGCCTGGCCATTACATCGGTGCGCTATCGATCTGCAACGTGCCCGGAAGCTCCCTTGTGCGCGAGTCCGATCTCAGCCTCATGACCCATGCCGGCCCCGAGATCGGCGTGGCTTCGACCAAGGCGTTCACCACCCAGCTGACATCGCTCATGCTGGTGGCGCTTGCCTTGCGCCAGCTGCGCGGCGGCGATGAGACCCTGACGACCCGACTGGTGCACCGCCTGCGCTATCTGCCGACGCTGCTTGGGGATACGCTCAAGCTGGAGGCGGATATCGCCACCCTGGCCAAGCGCTTCGTCGATTATCGCCATACCCTGTTCCTCGGACGCGGCGCGCAGATGCCCATTGCCATGGAAGGGGCCCTGAAGCTCAAGGAGATCTCCTACATTCACGCCGAGGCCTATGCGGCGGGCGAGCTCAAGCACGGTCCGCTGGCGCTGATCGATTCCAGCATGCCGGTGGTGGCGCTCGCGCCGAAGGATGAGCTGCTCGAGAAGCTCAAGTCCAACCTTCAGGAAGTGCGTGCCCGTGGTGGGCAGCTGGTGGTATTTGCCGATCCGGAAAGCGGTCTGGAGCAGGGCGAGGGCATGACGGTGGTGAAGGTGCCTGGCTGTTGCCGCTTCTTGGCGCCGATCGTCTACACCCTTCCGCTGCAGTTGCTCTCCTACCATGTGGCGGTAGCGCGCAAGACCGATGTGGATCAGCCTCGCAATCTGGCCAAGTCAGTCACCGTGGAGTGACTTCCCACGGGGATGTATTGGCGCCACTATCTTGTGTGGTAACGCCCAGCACGGCGTCGGGAGAGCCAGGATGGCGGTTTCCCTGACGCCGTTTGACGGCAACCTATCAATGGATGAATGATTGCCATGATCGAACACGACTCCATGAGAGCCGAACCTGCGGCCATGACCCGTGCACTGAAGGTGGCGTACCCGGCTTGGCTGGCGTCACTTACCCTGCTGTTGATGGGAACGTCGATACTCGTGTTGCCATGGGCCGCCCTTTTGAGCGTGCCGATGCTCTTGCTGGCGGCGGCCTGGCTCAGCGAAGAGGGATGGATCGATACCTTCCCCAGGCGACAAGACCTCTTGCTGGCGGCCGCGCTCGGTTCGCAGGTGCTCGTCTGGAGCATCATGCCGCTGGTACACGGTGAGGGCGCCAGCGGCTTGGACGATGCGTGGCCCTTCGCCCTTGGTCTGGTTGCCCTGGTAGCCTTGGCCAGGGTTCGGGTGTCGGCCACCTGGCTATGGGCGGGGCTGGCGCTTGGCAGCATGGCGGCTGGCACCTGGGCGGTATGGCAAAGGGTGATAGAGCGTACCGTACGGGCCGATGGTCATGATCCGTTTCATGCCATCCTCTTCGGTAATCTCGGGCTGATGATGGGGCTGCTGTGTCTTGCGGGCCTCAGCTGGTCCTTTGCCCGCCGAGAACGCTGGCCTTGGTCGCTGTTGTTGGTGGCCGGTGGCCTGGCCGGGTTGATCGCCTCGGCCTTTTCCGGCTCGCGCGGTGGCTGGATCGGCCTGCCGCTGGCTATCTGGGTGCTCTACCGGGGCCACGGGCGACGCTTGCCGCTCAGCTGGCGTATGACGCTGATGGCCGCGCTGGTCACCCTGCTGGGCAGCCTCTACGTGATGCCGCAGACCGGCGTGGCGTCGCGGGTCGACAATGCCGTTACCAGCCTGCGACTCTACGTGGCGGGCGATGACGAGATCACCTCGGTAAGTGCCAGGCTGGAGATGTGGCGCGGCTCCTCTCAGCTCATTCTCGAGCGCCCGCTCCAGGGCTGGGGCAACAGGGGCTATCAGGACGCCATGCGCGAGCGTGGGGCCGAGGGCGTGCAGGATCCTTCATTGGGACGGTTCTGGCATGCGCACAACGAAGTGCTGGATGCCTGGGTCAAGCGTGGTCTGCCGGGTTTGCTGGCACTACTGGGGCTCTATTTCACGCCGCTATGGCTGTTCGCGCGGGGTGTGGGATCCGGTTCCGGCGAACGGCGCGCCTTGGCCGTGGCGGGCACCCTGGTGCCGGTGGCCTTCATCGATTTCGGCCTGACCTACAGTTTCCTGGCTTATCCGGCCGGGAGCCTGGTCTATGCGCTCCTCATCACCCTGCTATGGGGGCTCTATCGTCAGGCGCGCTGAAGCGTGATCACGAGCGCACGTGGCGAGCCCCTACCTGGCGAAAGGTAAGGCTGATGCGCAGCCCGGGGATGCGTCTTGGCAGCAGCGCATGCTGCAGGCGTGTCTGGCAACCCGGGCCCATGACCAGCAGGCTGTCGTGTGGCAGCCAGACGTTGAAGGCAGCGCTTTCACCCTGCTTCCAGCGGAATCGCAGCGGCCGTTCGGCGCCAAGCGAGAGGGCGGCGACGACGGGAGCGGGCCCCAGCTCCGGCTCGTCATCGCTGTGCCAGCCCATGCGTTCCCCGCCATCGGCGTAGCGATTGAGCAGAACGCTGTTGAAATCGGCTTCCAGACCCAGCTCAGCCATCAGCACGACCGTCCGATCGCGTAGTGCAGCCACTACCGGGTGCCAAGGGGCGGGGTGAAACTCGCGACCGGAATAGCGGTAGCTGGCGTCTCGGTCGCCCATCCATACCTGGCTGCGCGGTATCGAGTGTTCGCGGCCGTACAGTTTCAGCGTCGGGCGTTGCCAGGCCAGCTCTCTGTCCAGGGTGGCCAACGCCTGACCGGCCGCGGGCTCGCCCAGTACCCCCTGGTAGCGGTGCAGGGGGGGTGATGACAGCAGTGCTTCCCACATGGCCGCCATACGCCTAGCGCAGCACGCGTCGGGGATCGATGGGCTTGCCGCCGAGGCGAATGTCGAACAGCAAGTCGAAGCGTTCCGTGGCGTTGCTGAAACCGACTTCGCACAGGGGGGTGCCGCGCGTGACGCGGGCACCGTCATCCACCAGCAGGTTGTCGCACAAGGCATAGACGCTCTGCAGGTTATCGGCGTGATGCACGATCACGACACGGCCGAGCTGGCGCATGCTGCCGGCAAACCTTACGTCGCCATCTGCCACCGCCTTGGCTCGGGCGCCACGGCTGGTGGCCAGCAGCATCGGCTGCAGCGTTCCGTGACTGTCGGTGCCATAGGCCCGTACGATGCGGTAATCCTCCAGAGGCCAAGGCCAGTTCCGCGCCGAGGAAGGCACCGAGCTGGGGGCGGGCGGAGGGCTGGCAGTGCGTGCCGGTGCGCTGGCGTTGGGTCGGCTGGCCGCTCCTGAACTGGGGCTCGATGCAACCGCTGCGGCACCACCGCGCAGAGGAACCTGAATGACCTGTCCTACCCTGAGACGTGTCGGCTCGACGCCGGGATTGGCCGATTGAATGCGCGCCGGGGTGGTGCTGAAGCGACGCGCGACCGAAGAGTAGGTGTCGCCGGGGCGAATCTGGTAGCGGTAGGGGCCACCGGATGGCGCACGTTCCTGCTGGGTGGGAATCAACAGGCGCTGGCCGACCGCCAGTCGCGTGGGGTTGGCGTCAGGGTTGAAGCGCTGCAGACGAGCCAAGGGCACGTCGGCGCGTGCCGCAATGCTGCCCATGGTGTCGCCACGCTGAACCACGACCCAGGTGCCGGCGATACCGGGGTCGCTGCTGCGTTGCGCTTCGGCACTGCGCTGGACGCCACCGCCAGGCGAGCCACAGCCGGCCAGGAGCAACGCCAAGGAGCAAAGCAGTATCAACGCGATTCGAGCGCCTGGTCTTTTTCCTGCCATAGGGCGTTGAGCCATGAATGGAAGCGTTCCTTGTAGAGCGGGTCGTCGTGATATTGGCTGTCGAGCATCCAGCCGGGAACTTCGAGTCGGCGCGCCTCGAGGGTAATGGCACCTTCGCGGCCGCACAGGAAACCCCAGAAGGTCGGGTGAGGGTTCTCGTAGTGCAGCGTGACGTCGAGGATGCCGTTGAGCTGCTCGCCCAGGTGGCTGAGAACTTGGGCCACGCCGCCTGCCTTGGGGCGCAGCAGGTGGCGAAAGGGACTATTCTGCGCGTCGCGCTTGGCCGGGGTAAAACGCGTTCCTTCAACGAAGTTGAAGATCGCCAGTGGCATCTCCCGGGCGCGAGCGCACATGAGCTCGGTTGCCTTGCGGTCCACATCGGCTAGCTGCGGGTTGCGTTCGATCTGCTCACGACGGTAGCGGCGCATGAAAGGGTATTCGAGAGCCCACCAGGCGAGGCCGACGATGGGAATCCAGATGAGCTGCCGCTTGAGAAAGAAGCGCGGCATCGGGATGCGGCGATGCAGCGCCATCAGCAGCATGAAGATATCGGTCCAGCTACGGTGGTTGGAGATCACCAGCCAGCGTTGTTCAGGCGACAGGCCCTCGGGCAGGCTCGCGTCGAGCTGAGGTTTCAACCAATGGCGCATCCACCAGAGATTGACGCCTATCCAGTTCAGCGCCACGGCATTGAGCCCGCGCAGCACGATCAGGCGCAGGGTCCGGGTGGGCGTGATCAGCTTGAGCACGGTCAACAGGATCAGAGGTACCGACCAGAACAGGGTGTTGATCACCAGTAGCAGTACGCTGATGAGCCCTTTCAGGGTCGCCATTCCTGACTCCTTGCCGTCGTTTCGTGACTTTTCTTGCGATAGCCGCACATGCTAATGGATAGCGTCGATGCTGCCCAGCGTTACCTCATGTCGACTTCGATTCACATAGCGTCGTCTGCAACACCTCATGGAGCGCCCGGGCGGCGATGGACAGCTCCTGCCCGGCACTCAACACTATCCCGACAGTGCGGCTTATCCGGGGGGCTACCAATGGCACGCAGCGGGCGCCGAGCTCATGCATCTGCTCGCGGCACAGCGAAGGTACGGCACTGACGCCAAGCCCGCTTGCCACCATGCGCCCGACGGTGGCGAGCTGGTGGCTTTCGAACGCCACCGGTAGTTCGGTCTGCTGACGCGCCAACGCCTGCTCCAGCAGGATGCGTACCATGGAGGGCCGCTGCAAGGTGATGAAGTCGTGAGTGAGCAAGTCCGCCCAGCCGATCGATTCGGCCTCTGCCATGGGGGAATCCGGGGGAAGCACGGCAACGAAGGTATCGTCGAACAGCGGCAGGAAGTCGATGCCTTCCCGGGTTTCCGGTTCGAAGGCGATGCCAAGTTCGACCTGCTGCCGGCGCACCATGTCGATCACCTGCTCGTTGATCACGTCGTGCACCGTGACATTCACTCTGGGAAAACGCACGCGAAAGCGCCGCAGCGCCCCCGGCAGCCGGTTGCAGGCGATGGAAGGCATGGCGGCCAGCGCCACGCGTCCGAGCTGCAGAGTGAAACGCTGGCGCAGCAGCTCCTCGGCATTGTCCCAGTCGGCCACCAGGCGTTTGGCCAGGGGCAGCAGGGTCTCCCCTTCGGGCGTAAGACGCACGCTGCGAGTACTGCGAATCAGCAGCGGCCCACCCAGGGTCTCTTCGAGTCCTTTGATGGCCAGGCTCAAGGCCGGCTGCGACAGGTGCAGACGCTCACAGGCCTGGGTGAAGCTGAGAGTTTGTGCCACGGCCAGAAAGGCGCGTAGCTGCTTGACGGTCATCGGGGGGTGCCTTTTATAAGTCTATTATATGAATTGATAAGAAAAACAAACTTAACAAATATATTGGCGGGGTCAACACTGGTCAGGTACTGTCATTTTTACTCCATTCCACAACAAGACGAGGCTTTGCGATGTCAGGTTTCGACAAGCGCGTGTACTCCTACGAAGAAGCGATGGACGGCATCGAAAGCGGGATGACGATGGTCGCCGGGGGCTTCGGTCTGTGCGGCATCCCGGAGAACTTGATTGCCGAGGTCAAGCGTCGCGGCGTCAAGGATCTGACCGTCATTTCCAACAACTGCGGTGTCGATGGCTTCGGCCTGGGGCTGCTGCTGGAGGAGAAGCAGATCAAGCGCTTCTACGCTTCCTATGTGGGCGAGAACGCGCTGTTCGAGCAGCAGATGCTCAACGATGAAATCGAAGTGATTCTGACACCGCAGGGTACCCTGGCCGAGAAGATGCGCGCCGGCGGTGCCGGTATTCCCGCCTTCTATACCGCCACCGGCTACGGCACGCCAATCGGCGAGGGTAAGGAAGTGCGCGAGTTCAACGGGCGTCACTATATTCTCGAAGAGGCGTTCCATGCCGATTTTGCCATCATCAAGGGCTGGAAGGCCGACCGCTATGGCAACGTGGTTTATCGCGACACGGCGCAGAACTTCAATCCCCTGGCGGCCACCTGCGGCAAGGTCACCGTGGTAGAGGTCGAAGAGATCGTCGAGCCGGGCGAACTGCGTCCCGACCAGATCCATACGCCTGGCATCTACGTCGACCGCATCATCCAGGGCACCTTCGAGAAGCGTATCGAGAAGCGCACGGTGCGCGAGGGCTGAGCCCGCCACCTTCTTCCGGCGCCGGCAGCGACCGGCATCGTTTCTATCGCTTCTCCCTGAACACAAGAGGCAAAACAAGATGGCACTGACTCGCGAACAGATGGCACAGCGCGTGGCGCAAGAGCTCAAGGACGGTTTCTACGTCAACCTTGGCATCGGCATTCCCACTCTGGTGGCGAACTATGTCCCTGACGGCATCGACGTGATGCTGCAGTCCGAAAACGGTCTGCTCGGCATGGGGCGGTTCCCCACCGAGGATGAGGTCGATCCGGACATGATCAACGCCGGCAAGCAGACGGTGACGGCCCGCCCCGGAGCGGCCATCTTCGACTCTGCCGAATCCTTCGCCATGATCCGTGGCGGCCACGTCGATCTGACCGTTCTCGGCGCCTTCGAGGTCGATCAGGAGGGCAACATTGCCTCGTGGATGGTGCCAGGCAAGCTGATCAAGGGGATGGGCGGCGCCATGGACCTGGTGGCGGGGGCCGAGAACATCATCTGCACCATGACGCACGCTTCCAAGCACGGGGAGTCCAAGCTGCTCGAGAAATGCACGCTGCCGCTGACCGGCGCTGGCTGCATCAATCGCGTCCTGACCGATCTTGCCTACCTGGAGATCGAGAACGGCGCCTTCATCCTCAAGGAGCGTGCCCCGGGGGTGAGCGTGGAGGAGATCGTCGAAAAGACCGCCGGCAAGCTCATCGTCCCCGACCACGTGCCGGAAATGACCTTCGACTGACGGATCGCCGAGAGAATCGGTACGACACGGCATCAGCCAAAGGCCTGAGTTCTGGACTCAGGCCTTTTTGTTTCTTTGTGTGATGAATTTATGATCAGTTCGTGAGGAGCGTGTCATTCTTTGGTGCCATTTCGTTTTTCACGCTGTCTTGCACAGCGTTATCCACAGAAATTGTGGATAACGCTGTGTTCGCTTCAGGCGATCTCACAACGCGTGTGATGGGGCAGCAGCAGCTCCACGGCGCGCTCATGATCGCTGCTCAAGCGTTTCTGCATCAGTGCAAGGCCGCCCAGGCAAATACGGTGTTCGTCGCCATTGGCAAAGGCCAGACGTTGGGAGCAGGTGGGATAAAAACGATATTGCAGTAACGGTGAAATGGGAAAGACGCCATGTTGGCGGTCGTCGCTTCCCACCAGGCCGGCTGCCTCGACAGCGCCATTGAGCTCGTCGAAGCGGTGGCCAAGGCGTTCGCAGTCGAAGCCGGCATGATGCACGCTGGGTCCCATGACGGCGATCCAGCTCGCCAGGGGATGAGCATCGTCGAGCATGGTGTAGTCGTCCCAGCTGGGCATGGCCCAAGGACGTCCTCGGCTAAGCAGATTCTTGCCTCGTGTGTCCTGGGGGTGAGCATGGCTCACCAGCTCAGCGAGCTTCTCGCGCGGTTCGCGTGACAGCGTGCCGAGCTGCAATTCCGCCAGGACCAGCCAGGGGCCTTCATCCGGGGGCGCCATCAGGAAAACCAGCAGGCCGCGGTCGGCCATCGCGTAGCGATGAACGGGCCGATAGCCTAGGTGTCCCAGGGTCGGCAGCAGATCCTGCGCCGAAAAGGGCGGCTGATTGAGAGTCAGCAGCGTCAGGTACTCGACGGGGGCATCGGTCGGCCACAGGCGTAGCATTCCCACATCTGGATGATGGTGGATATAGTCGAGCCACAGTTGTTGCAGAAATTCATCCCTTTGCATCGTCCCGTTCCTTATGTCCAGATGCGCTACGCTTGGACTTCAGTATAGGGGGTGGCCAGGAACGGCTTTCAACGCGACGGGAAACGTTAAACGGGAATTGAACGCTGCATCAGGCCGAGAGATCATCTCGGCCATGGCGTATAGCGGAAGGGTCATGCCAGCAGGGCGTTGTCGCGAACGTACTTGTCGAATTCGGTAAAACCGCCGACATGGTCCTGGTCGACGAAGATCTGGGGCACGGTGGAGACGGGTTTGCCGATGGTCTTCTCCAGGTCCGCCTTGCTGATGCCTTCGGCCCAGATGTCCACATAGCGGTGCCCTTCGATGGCATTGGCGCTTTCCAGGCGCTGGGCGAGATCCTGAGCCCGTACGCAGAAGGGGCAGCCCGGACGGCCGAAGATGACCACGAACATAAGAAGTGTCTCCTGAAATTGGCTTGGCTTGCGTCATTGTGACGGATGGCGAGGGCAGAGGCCAATAGCCCACCGCTAGTGAATCGATTGCAGCCTGCTATTTACCGGCCGTGAGCTGCCGCGGCCATTGAGTCATTCAGTACTGTCTGAGCTCATTGGCATCGGCAGCTCGCAGCAGGTCACCGAGCTCGGCATGGATCTCCGGAGCACTGACCAGCAGGTTCTCGCCGTAGAGATCGTGAGGAATCCCCTCAGGACAGGGATAGAGATGTCCCGTACGTGCGCCGGCTTCCCGGGCGATCAAGACCCCGGCGGCGAAGTCCCAGGGCGAAACGCTTTCGTAGTAGGCATCCAGACGACCGCACGCTACGTCGCACAGGTCGAGAGCGGCAGAGCCATTGCGCCTGACATCCTGACAATGTTCTAGAACCGCCGCCAGCCGGCGCATCAGTGGCGGTCGGCTGTCGCGTCGGTAGGGAAAGCCGGTGGCGACCAGGCAGCGCTGCAGGTTGCCTCTGCGGCTGGCATGGATCGGTTTGCCGTTACACCAGGCCCCCTGGCCGAGAAGGGCCGTGTAGGTTTCGCCAAGGAAGGGAGCGTGAACCACGCCGAGGCGCGTCTTGCCTTCACTGACCCAGGCGATGGAGACGGCAACGTGGCGCAGGCCATGGGCAAAGTTGACGGTGCCGTCGATCGGGTCGATCACCCAAAGCGACTCGGCCGTCGTCATCACCTCGCGATCGGGGGCGAGCTCCTCGCTAAGTCGCTGCTCGCCGGGCAGGCTGGCCTCGAGGCGTTCGCTTATCAGGGTGTCCACGGCCACATCCACGTCGGTGACCAGTTCCTGTCCATGCTTCATTTGTTGATTGAAGGTCTGGTTGTGCCTGGCCATTACGATCTGCTCGCCGGCTTCGTGAGCGATGGCGACGGCGAGCTCGAGACGCTGCTGGGGAAGCATGGGGCATTCCTCGTCATGCATGGACCTGCCAGAATAGCAGCCGAAAGGCGTCCTGCCGAACGGGGTGCCTTACCATCTGTCTGGAAGGAGTGTCCCATGCTGGCCCCTACGCCTGATCAATACCGGCGCCTGAACGAAATGGCCCAGGCCTGGAAGCGCCGACAGGCCGAAGCGCTCGAGGCATCGCCGACCTGCAATCCGCATCTCGATGTCGATGCGCTGTGCTTTCAGGTTTGCCCTGACCGGGGCCAGGACTCTGCGCTGCGCGATTTTCTGATCGGCGCCCTGATCAGCCCCGCGTCACTGTCGTTGGTGCTGTTCCCTACCTTTGCCAGCGCTCCACCACCCGCGGAGGGCGAGCGACGGGCCTTCGACCTGCCCTCGGGCCGCTATCCTTTCGTTGCCGAGCGGGTGGACGAGCAAACCTGGCTTTGGCGCTGCCAGTTGCTCGACGACCTGAGCGATCTTGAAACCCGCGAGGAGGGCAGCCGGTTGGCGCAGCGCCTCATGGATCAGGTAATGGCTCCTTCTGCAGAGGCGTAAGACTTCCGGTGGGCTGGCCCCGATTGCGCCCCGGGGCTTATGCTGAGCGCTAGAGTCTCCCATCGTCGTGTAGAAGGATTTACCCATGACTAACGCAACGTCTACCGTGCCACGTGTCGCCCTGGTGACGGGTACCGCCAGCGGCATCGGTGAAGCCGTGGTACGTCAGTTTCGTGATCTCGGCCATCAGGTGCTGGCCGTCGATTTCAACGATCAGGCCAAGGCCAAGGCGGATGCCGTCGGGGCGGCATTCTTTCAAGCGGATCTGGCTGACGGTACGGCGTGCAAGGCTGCCGTGGCCGAGGCCGTCAAGCGCTTCGGCAAGGTCGATATCCTGGTCAACAACGCCGGGATTCAACACGTATCGCCGATCGAGGATTTCCCCGAGGCCAAGTGGCGCCAAATCATCGATCTCATGCTGACGGCGCCTTTCCTGCTCACCCAGGCCGCCTGGCCCTCCATGCGTGAGAATGGCTGGGGGCGCATCGTCAATATCGCCTCGGTGCATGCCCAGGTCGCCTCGCCGGGCAAGTCGGCCTATATCAGCGCCAAGCACGGCATGATAGGGCTGACCAAGACCGCGGCGCTGGAGGGGGGGCCGCAGGGCATCACGGCCAATGCCATCTGCCCGGCCTATGTGAAGACGCCGCTGGTGGAGAACCAGATCGCCGATCAGGCCAGGCTGCATGACATGCACGAGGAGGACGTGGTGCAGCAAATCATGCTCAAGAACGCCGCGGTCAAGCGTCTCATCGAGCCCGAAGAGGTGTCGGCCCTGGTGGCCTATCTGGCTTCGGATGCGGCCGGCGCTGTGACCGGCTCGAGCTGGAATATCGATCTTGGCTGGACAGCTCAATAATCAACGCCGCACCGGGCGCTTCTGCAGCTTGCGTTGCAGGGTACGGCGGTGCATGCCCAGGGCGCGGGCGGTGGCCGAGATGTTGCCGTCGTGCTCCTGCAGCACCTTCTGGATATGCTCCCAGGCGATGCGGTTGATCGAGGGGGGCGAGTCGGCCACTTCGGCGTCCGGGTCGCCCTGCTGCTGATCCAGTGCGGTGAGTATCTCGTCGGCATCGGCCGGCTTGCATAGGTAGTTGACGGCGCCGAGCTTGATCGCTTCCACCGCAGTGGCAATGCTCGAGTAGCCCGTCAGCACTACGATGCGGCAGGCGGGCACCGCTTCGAGCAGTTCGGGAAGCAGCTTCAGCCCCGAGGTGTGCTCAAGCTTGAGGTCCAGGGTCGCAAACTCGGGGCGATGACGGCGAGCCAGGCTCAGTGCCTGTTCCGCATCGTGTGCCACCAGGACCTCGTAGCCACGCCTGCTCAGGGCGCGCGAGAGTACGTGGCAGAACATTTCGTCGTCATCGACGACCAGCAGGCGGGTATCGGCGTCTTGCATGGTGTCCTCGTCGCTCAGGGCTCGCTGTGCGGCAGGGTCACTTCGGTCAGCGTCCCTCCCTCAGGATGATTATACAGGCTTACACCGCCGCCGAAGCGGTTGATGGTCGCGTGGGTCAGAAACAGGCCGATACCGAGTCCCTTGCTCTTGGTGGAGACGAAGGTTTCCCCCAGCTGATCGGCGATGTCCAGACTGACGCCCGGACCATGGTCGCGAATGTCGACGATCACCTCCGCGTCATTCCAGTCGAGGCGAATGCTGACGTCATCCGGATTGGCATCTGCGGCATTGTTGAGCAGGTTGGTAATGGCCTGGTCCAGGGTGGTATCGACCTTGAGCCAAGGCGTGCCACGCTGGTTGGCGATCTCGAGGCGATGGCTGACGTCAGGGCGCAGCACCAGCCAGCGCTGCACCACTCCCTTAAGCCACTCCCGCGCATCGCAAGTCTCCGGTTCGGCCATGCGCCGTCGGTCGGTGTTCTCTACCAGGTGACGCAGCCGCGACTTGCATACGTCGACCTGACGACGCAGCAGGTCGATATCCTCGGCAAGTTCAGGGTCGTCACGGGCATCGTCGCGCATCTCGCTGAGCAGTACCGCCATGGTCGACAAAGGGGTGCCTAGCTCATGGGCGGTGCCGGCCGCCTGGGTCGCCACCGCGATGATCTGTTCGTTGCGCAGCGCCGCCTCGCGAGTCTTGGAAAGGGCCTGTTCGCGGCTGCGCAGGGCATGCGCCATCTTGTAAATGAAGAAGGTGACCAGCCCTGCAGACAGGCCGAAGTTGATCCACATGCCGAGGATGTGGAGGTTCACGCCGGCGGCTTCGTGGTAGTGGGCGAACTGCGGAACCGGGTGATGTACCCACATCAACAGCGTATAGGACGCCATGGCCGCGCTGGCGATGATCCAGGCGTAGCGCCAGGGCAGGGTGGCGGCCGCAATGGTGACGGGGACCAGATAGTAGTTGATGAAGGGGTTGCTGGAGCCACCGGTCAGATAGAACAGCAGTGTCAGGCCCGCGGTGTCGGCCAGCAGATGCAGCACGTACTCGGTGTGGCTGACAGCCCACTGACGGCCGAGTCGCCACCAGGTGAAAAGGTTGACCAGTCCCATGCAGACGATCACCCCGATGACCGCCGCCACCTCGATGTCGAAATGCAGCAGCTCGACGCCGACGATGGCGGCGATGAGAAAGCCTGTCCAGGTGATGCCGCGGACGAGGGTCAGGCGCACCAGGTTGCGGCTGGGCGTCGAGAGGGGCAAGGGGGTGGCAGGCATGAGGGCTCCGTGCGGTCGTCCTTGGCCGCATCATACCGTGTCGTTGCCCTCGACGTGCATTGGGTGACGCTTTCGCCACGCTCGCCCTACAACTGTACGAGGCAAAGCCGTAGAATGCGCCCACTGCCATTCACGCACCGCTTGGTGCCACAAGACGAATTCGAGACTGATGTCTGATGCCGATCTGGCCCGGGAAGTCGGGCTGCGTAGAACCTTCGCTATCATCTCGCACCCCGACGCGGGCAAGACCACCATCACCGAGAAGATGCTGCTGTTCGGAAACGCGATTCAGCTTGCCGGTTCGGTGAAGAGCAAGCGCAACGACCGCCACGCCACGTCGGACTGGATGAAGATGGAGCAGGAGCGGGGTATCTCCGTGACCACCTCGGTGATGCAGTTCCCCTACGGCGGTCGTGTCGTCAATCTGCTCGATACCCCAGGCCACGAGGACTTCTCCGAGGACACCTATCGCACCCTGACCGCCGTCGATTCCGCGCTCATGGTGATCGATGGCGCCAAGGGCGTCGAGGAGCGCACCATCAAGCTGATGGAGGTGTGCCGCCTGCGCACCACGCCGATCCTGACCTTCGTCAACAAGATGGATCGCGACATTCGCGACCCCATCGAGGTCATGGACGAAGTGGAAACGGTGCTCAACATCGAGTGTGCGCCGATGACCTGGCCCATCGGCATGGGGCGCCACTTCAAGGGCGTGTATCACCTCTACAACGATGTGGTCCATCTCTACACCCAGGGGCAGGGCAGCCGGATCCCCGATGACAAGCGTATCGAGGGGCTCGACAACCCCGAGGTCGACGCGGTGCTCGGCACCGAAGCGGCCGAAGAGCTGCGCATGGAGGTGGAGCTGGTGCGCGGCGCTTCCCACGAGTTCGACCTCGACGCCTACCGTCGCGGTGAGCTCACGCCGGTCTATTTCGGTACCGCCATGGGCAACTTCGGTGTGCGCGAAATGCTCGACGGCTTCGTCGAATACGCTCCGACGCCGCAACCGCGTGAGACCGATACCCGTACCGTCGAGGCGGCCGATTCCCGCTTCACCGGCTTCGTGTTCAAGATCCAGGCCAACATGGATCCCAAGCACCGGGATCGCATCGCCTTCCTGCGCGTCTGCTCGGGCAAGTACGAGAAGAACATGAAGATGCGCCACGTGCGCATCGGCAAGGACGTCAAGATCGCCGACGCCTTGACCTTCATGGCTTCCGACCGGGCCCATGTGGAAGAAGCTTGGCCCGGCGACATCATCGGCCTGCACAACCACGGCACCATCCAGATCGGCGATACCTTCACCATGGGTGAGGACATGCGCTTCACCGGCATTCCGCACTTCGCCCCGGAGCTGTTCAAGCGTGTACAGCTCAAGGACCCGCTCAAGCTCAAGGCATTGCAGAAAGGGTTGCAACAGCTCTCCGAGGAAGGGGCTACCCAGCTGTTCCAGCCGCTG
Organism: Halomonas sp. TH-94; assembly: GCF_057473365.1. Lineage (NCBI taxonomy): Bacteria > Pseudomonadati > Pseudomonadota > Gammaproteobacteria > Oceanospirillales > Halomonadaceae > Halomonas > Halomonas sp. TH-94. Next base: position 40,364 of record NZ_JBYCKL010000041.1, on the reverse strand, counting down.
GATAACAACGACTTGATCCTGGGGGCCGTCGGCACCTTGCAGTTCGATCTGGTCGCCCATCGCCTCAAGGAAGAGTACAAGGTCGATTGCGTCTATCAGCCGGTCAACGTGCAGACCGCGCGCTGGATCTACTGCGACGATGCCAAGAAGCTCGATGAGTTCAGGCGCAAGGCGAGCGCCAACCTGGCCCTGGATGGCGGCGGCTACCTGACCTACATTGCCCCCACGAGGGTCAACCTTCAGATGACCCAGGAGCGCTGGCCGGAGATACGCTTCGCCGCCACGCGGGAACACTAGGGAAACACTACACGAATGCCTGCGTGAGCGAAGCGCTGCGTTGCGCGGTACCGAAGCGTCGGCTGGTCGGATCCTCGTCAGGGACGACGAATGAACTGCCAAGGAGAGCCAAGGTGTTGATCGATGCCCACTGCCATCTCGATTTCGAGGCCTTCGAAGAAGATCGCGAAGCGATGTTCGAGCGTGCCAGGCAGGCCGGTGTGAGCCACTTCATGGTGCCGGGTACGACCCGCGAGCGCTGGCCCGCCGTGCTGGAATTGAACCGGCGCGCGGACGTGCACATCAGTCTGGGCCTGCATCCCTACTTCATGCACGAGCATGGTGACGGCGACCTCGTGGCCTTGGCCAAGCTGCTCGATGAGCACCCCGAGGTGCGGGCGCTGGGGGAGTGCGGTATCGATGCACGCTTCGAGGAGACCCTCGATCAGCAGTGGTCGCTGTTCAATGCTCAGCTGCGCCTGGCCAAATCGCGCCAGCTGCCGGTGGTCATCCACTGCGTGCATGCCAACGACAAGGTCTCGAAACGGTTGCGTCAGCTCGACATGCCGGCGGGGGGGCTGATCCACGCCTTTGCCGGCTCGCCTGACCAGGCCTGGAAGTTCCTCGACCTCGGCTTCGTCGTGGGTCTTGGCGGTGCGGTCACCTATGAGCGCGCCCAGCGCCTGTGGCGTGCAGTGAAGAGCCTGCCCGACGATGGATTCGTGCTGGAAACCGATAGCCCAGACATGCCGCTTTGCGGTTATCAAGGGCAGCGCAACGAGCCGGCACGCATCACTCAGGTGTGTGAACGGGTGGCAACGTTGCGGGGTGAGACGCCGGAGACGATCGCTGCGCAGAGCACCGCAACCGCCTGCCGGATCTTCGGGTTGGACGTCGCCGGGAACGAGGCCTAGGCGCTGGCCTTGGCAAGGCTCTCCGGGTCGAGCCGCTCGATGGGGTAGGGGAGCGGCAGCAGCGTGAGGGGCTGGCCCTCGATCGAGAGCGGACCGATATCGTCGCGCGTCGTGAGAACCGCCAGCAGTTCGACGTTGCCGCAGCCGTCGTGCTCGGCGGCAATCGCCTCGCCCGCACTCTTGCCGCTCTCGTCGACGATGGCGCTCCCCAGTGGAGGCAGACGTTCACCCGTCAGGCGCGCTCGAGACAGGCGCTTCTTAACCTGCCCGCGGAAGTGGGCGCGTGCGACCACCTCCTGGCCGGTATAGCAGCCCTTCTTGAAGCTCACCCCGCCCAGGGCTTCCCAGTTGATCATCTGTGGCAGCAGCGCGTCCTGATGGGTAGGCGTCAGCCAGGCGAGCCCGGCCTGTATGTCGTGCAGGCACCAGACGGCGTTACCCACCCGGGCAGTCTCCTCTCCCAGTCCATCCACGGTCGCTTGCACTCGCTCCTGAGGCAGGCAAACCAGAGCGCGCGGCTGAGGCCCGGGGTGAGCCAGCAGTTGCACCTCCTCGTCGCCGGCCTGATGCCAGGCAGCGGGTAGTGGCACGTCGAACCGGCTTGCCACCAAGGCAGGCACCCGTTCGCCGATCAGACCCAGGATTGCCAGATCGTCGCGGATGGCGAGCTCGGATTTGTAAAAGGGGGCGAACTTCTTCAAATGATCGCGTAGCGGCTCCAGCAGGCCACGATGCAGAATCAAGCGGTAGCGGTCGGGACTGATTTGCATGAGCTGGGCGTTGGCCAGCATACGCCCCTTGGCACTGCAGAAGGCGGTGAGCGGAGCGAACTCGCCATTGGCGAGGTCGACCTGAGCGCTGGTCTGCCCCTGCAGCAGCTTGGCAGCGCCAGGCCCAAGCACGTCGAGCACGCCAAGGTGAACGAGCGGTGCGATGACGGCCTTGCTCATGGCCTCCTGAAGGGGGGGCGGGGAGGCGACCGCCACCCGCTCATCGCTCACATAACGCCCATCCAGGGCGGTGATCCAATCGCTCATGCCAAGGCTCCGGGTCGTCTTTGGTATCTCATCGCTCCGTTATGTGGGTTGGCGAATGAGATTGCAAGGGAGCCGCCACAATAGCATGAACGATAAAGCGTCTCGTTCCTTGATCGGCGCGATGCTGGCCGATGCCCAGTTCGGGGCGCCATGCTAGAATCGTCGCTGACTTATTCCGTGCACCGAGGGGACCAGGCATGCCGCATCAGTCGCTCGATTTCACAGGCGTCGAGAACGCCGATCAGGTCAACCGTATCACCACGGCCTTGATGATGGTGGACGGCGTGGAGAGCGCCGAAGTGGGTCGTCATGGTGCCGAAGTGGAAGGGCGTGCAAGCCGTGAGGCCCTGGTCCGAGCCGTTCTGGCACTCAAGCTGCCCATTCAGGTCAAGTAACCCAGCGGAGCCGTCAATGAACAAGACCATCGAAATCGTCAGCGAGCGTAACCGCATCTTTCGCCAGCGGGTGCAGATCGAAGGCCTCGAGGACGTATACGTCGATGTGCCCAAGGCATTCGGTGGCGAAGGCAGCGCACCCGATCCACACGACTATTTCGATCTCTCGCTGGGTGCATGCAAAGCGATCACCGCCCAGATGTATGCCCAGCGCAAGAAGTGGCCGCTGGAAGGCATCACCGTGAGGGTCAACCGGGATGACAGCGAGGAACGCAAGGGCACCTATCGACTCGAAGTAGTGATGACCTTCCACGGTATCGAGGATGAGGAGCAGCGTGCACGTCTCGAAGAGATCAGTCACAAGTGCCCCATCCACCGGTTGATGACCAGCGCGACCGTGGAAGTCACCACCCGCAGTACCGCTGCCGGCGAGGCATGAGCCCAGCCGCAGCGCTATACTTGACCACTCATCGGTACGTTGAAATCAGGCGCCGTGAAGGCGCCTGATGCCTTTCGGGAGCCACCATGAGCAAGCCGTTTCGCCTCAATGCCAATTTCAAGCCCGCCGGCGACCAGCCGGCTGCGATAGAGGCCCTCATCAATGGGCTCGAGTCCGGGCTGGCGCATCAAACGCTGCTTGGCGTGACCGGTTCGGGCAAGACCTTCACCATGGCCACCGTGGTCGAACGGCTGCAGCGCCCGGCCATCGTCATGGCGCCCAACAAGACCCTGGCCGCGCAGCTCTATGGTGAGTTCAAGTCCTTCTTTCCGGACAATGCCATCGAGTACTTCGTCTCCTACTACGACTACTACCAGCCGGAAGCTTACGTTCCCTCGTCGGACACCTTCATCGAGAAGGACGCCTCCATCAATGACCATATCGAGCAGATGCGTCTCTCGGCGACCAAGGCGCTGCTGGAGCGGCGCGATGCGCTGATCGTGGTGTCGGTATCGGCCATCTACGGTCTCGGCGACCCCGACCAGTACCTCAAGATGCGCCTGCACTTCACCCGAGGCGAACTGATCGACCAGCGCTCCTTTCTGCGCCGGCTGGCTGAGCTGCAGTACACCCGCAACGACATGGACTTCAAGCGCGGCACCTATCGGGTGCGCGGTGACGTCATCGATATCTACCCGGCCGACTCCGACGAGGAAGCGGTGCGAGTCGAGCTGTTCGGCGACGAGATCGACTCGATTCGCCTGTTCGATCCGCTCACCGGCGAAGTGCGCGGCCAGGTGCCACGCATGACGATCTACCCCAAGAGCCACTACGTGACGCCACGTGAGACCATCATCTCGGCCGCCGAGCGGATCAAGGCCGAGCTCATCGAGCGGCTGGAATGGCTGCGCAAGAACGACCGCCTGGTGGAGGCTCAGCGGCTGGAGCAGCGCACCCTCTATGATCTGGAGATGATGAACGAGCTGGGCTACTGCAACGGCATCGAGAACTACTCGCGCTATCTCTCCGGCCGTAATCCCGGCGAGCCGCCGCCGACGTTTTTCGACTACCTGCCTGACGATGCCCTGCTGTTCATCGACGAGTCCCACGTCAGCGTTCCCCAGGTGGGAGGCATGTACAAGGGCGATCGATCGCGCAAGGAAACCCTGGTCGAGTACGGTTTCCGCTTGCCCTCGGCCCTAGATAACCGCCCCATGACCTTCGAAGAGTGGGAGCGCATATCGCCGCAAACGATCTTCGTCTCGGCGACGCCGGGCCCCTATGAGGCCGAGCACGCCGGTCAGGTGGTGGAGCAGGTGGTCCGACCCACAGGGCTTGTCGACCCCGATATCGAAGTGCGCCCGGCCACGACCCAGGTCGACGATCTGCTCTCCGAGATCCGCCTGCGCACGGAGGTGGGTGAACGGGTACTGGTCACCACCCTGACCAAGCGTATGGCGGAGGATCTCACCGAGTACTTCGACGAACACGACGTGCGCGTGCGCTATCTGCACTCCGATATCGATACCGTGGAGCGGGTGGAGATCATCCGCGACCTGCGCCTGGGCAAGTTCGACGTGCTGGTGGGCATCAACCTGCTGCGCGAGGGCCTCGACATCCCCGAGGTTTCGCTGGTGGCCATACTCGATGCCGACAAGGAGGGCTTCCTGCGCAACGAGCGCTCGCTGATCCAGACCATCGGCCGCGCGGCACGCAACGCTCATGGCAAGGCAATTCTCTACGCCGACCGCGTCACCGACTCCATGCGGCGCGCCATCGACGAGACCGAGCGCCGCCGCGCCAAGCAGGTCGCTCACAACGAACGGCACGGCATCACGCCCACCACCGTGACCCGTTCGGTGGCCGACATCATGGAGGCAGCCCAGGCGCCTGGGCGCAAGGGCAAGGGGCGACGCAGCGAGCGCAAGGTGGCCGAGGGCGCGGCGATCTACGATATCGATGCGTTGTCGCCTACGGATCTGCTCAAGGAGGTATCGCGGGTCGAGGATGCCATGTTCGAAGCGGCCCAGAACCTGGAGTTCGAGGAGGCGGCCAGGCTGCGCGACCGGCTGCATGAGCTCAAGGAGCGGCAGCTGGCGCTTGGGTAGCCCGCTCGAGGCTTTCCCGCATTATTCTGAATCGGAGCAACGATGCCCGAAGGCCCTGAGATTCGCCGTGCCGCCGACCGCCTGCACGAGCAGCTTGCCGGCAGGCGGTTGGAGTCCGTGTGGTTCGCCTTCCCCGAACTGGCCGCCGAGGCCGACTCGCTGATGGGGCGAGAGGTCGCGGCGGTGGACAGCTGGGGCAAGGCGCTACTGACCCGCTTCGACGACGGGCGTGTGCTCTACTCCCACAACCAGCTCTACGGCGTGTGGAAGCTGCATGACGCCGAGCGCGAGCCCGATACCCAGCGCTCGCTGCGTGTTCGGTTGACGGCAGAAGGGCGCTCGGCCAGCCTCTATAGCGCTTCCGATATCTCCCTGTGGCCGGCCGACAGGCTCGACGAGCATCCGTTTCTCTCCCGGCTCGGCCCCGATCTGCTGACGCATGGTGTCACTCCGAAGCAGGCCATGGCACGCCTGTGCGAAGCCCGTTTCGCACGTCGCCGGTTGGGCGGGCTACTGCTGGACCAGTCGCTCTTCGCCGGGATCGGCAATTATCTGCGCTCCGAAATCCTGTTTTTCGCCGGGCTCTCTCCCACGGCCCGGGTGGCGGATTTGACCGCTGAGCAGCTGAGTCGGTTGGCCCGCAGCATTCTCGATGTGACGCATCAAGCCTACCAGCAAGCCGGCGTGACGAACCGCGCCGAGTGGGCCAGCGCCGCCAGGCGGCAAGGCGAGAGCCGTCGCCAGAGTCGCTTTGCCGTGTTCGAGCGTGACGGTCTTGCCTGCCATGCCTGCGGCATACCGATAGAACGGTGGGTCATCGCGTCGCGGCGCTTCTACCGCTGCCCAAGCTGTCAGCCGGACGAGAAGAACGCCTAATTATACCGTTATCTTCATGATGCACAGCCCTGATCACGCAACGTGGTCATCAGGGCTGGTGGGCGCGCTGCTACTTCTTGCGCTTGAACAGTGAACGTCCTACCTGTTTTGCCGACAGCTTGGCGCTGTGCAGTCCGCTGGAATCTCCCTTGAGCATCGAGGCGAGGTAGCTTTTGGCCTGATCGAACTCGATGTGCGGCGGCAGTGGGGCAATGTCGCTATCGGTGTAGGCATTGATCACGACCGGCCGTGCGGCGGTAATCGCCTCGGTCCACACCCGGTCGATATCGTCTGGGTGGCGCATGGTCAACCCCTTCAAGCCCAGCAGCTCGGCATACTCGTCGTAGCGGAACTCCGGAAGCTCCTGCGAGGTATCGAACTTGGGGTCTCCTTCCATCACGCGCTGCTCCCAGGTCACTTGGCTCAGATCGTGATTGTTGAGAACCAGCACGATGCAGCGGGGGTCTTCCCACTCCTGCCAGTATTTGGCCAAGGTGATCAGGGCATTGTTGCCAAGCATCTGCATGGCGCCGTCGCCGACCAAGGCAATGGCGGGGCGGTCGGGGTGGCAAAACTTGGCGGCGATCAGGTAGGGCACGCCGTTACCCATCGATGCCAGTCCGCCCGACACCGAGCCCAGCATTCCGCGACGAATCTTGAGGTTTCGCGCATACCAGTTGGTTGCCGAGCCGACATCGCAGGCGAGCATGACGTTATCCGGCAAGCGCGGTGAAAGGCTCTGGAAGACGGCCTGGGGATTGATGGGGTTGGCCTCGGTGGCGGCGCGTGCCTCGATCTTCTCCCACCAGTCGTCGATCCAGCCCTGTATCTGCTTGCGCCACTTGTTGCTGCGCTTGCGCTTGAGCCGCTCGGCCAGGGCGGCCAGGGTCGCGGCGGCATCGCCATGCAGGTTGATCTCGGTAGGGTAGCGTACCCCCAGCGCCTCGGGGACCGCATCGATCTGCACGGCTCGGGCCTGGCCGGGTTCGGGCAGGAACTCCACGTAGGGGAATCGCGTGCCTACCATCAACAGCGTGTCGCACTCCTTCATCATGCGATCGCTGGCCTCGGTTCCAAGCAGACCAATGGCGCCGGTCACGCCCGGAATGTCGTCGGGCACCATGGTCTTCGCCAAGATCGCCTTGGCGATGCCGGCACCGGTGAGGTCTGCCACGTGAAGGAGTTCGTCAACGGCGTGCTTGACCCCTGCGCCGGCCAGAATGGCGACCTTCTTGCCTTGATTGAGTATCTCGGCAGCGGTGTCCAGGTCGGCGGGCTCCGGTACCAGCTGCGGGAAGCGATAGCCGACGCTGGAGAACACTGCCCCGTGCTCTCTGGGCGGATCTTCCATGGGAAGATCCTGCACGTCGTTGGGCAGGATCACGCAGGTCACGGTACGTCGGGCGATGGCGATGCGCATCGCCTGGTCGATGACGTGTCTGGCCTGAGCCGGCTCGGTGACCATCTGCACATACTCGCTGGCCACGTCCTTGAACAGCGCCATCAGATCGAGCTCCTGCTGGTAGTCCGTACCCAGGCTCATGCGCGCCTGTTGACCGACGATGGCCACGGTGGGCATATGGTCCTTGCGAGCGTCGTAGAGGCCGTTCAACAGGTGCACGGCGCCAGGCCCTGAGGTCGCCACGCACACGCCTACCTGATCGCTGAACTTGGCGTGGGCACAGGCCATGAAGGCGGCGACCTCCTCGTGGCGCGGTTGAATCAGACGGGGGTGACCATCGGCACGGCGCAGGGCGGACATGAAGCCGTTGATTCCATCGCCGGAGTAGCCATACAGGCGCTCTACACCCCATTCCCTGAGGCGCGAGACGAGAAAGTCGCAAACGGTAGGTTGCATGATCGGCTCCTTGATCGTGACTGCGGATATCCTTGTGGAAGCTACAGCAAGCGTAGAGCCGTCTGAGGGAAGTGACAAATGACTCCAACTGATTTTATACCGTTATCTTCAAAGGACTGTCATCCTAACATTACGACCTTGGCGGCAGACCTCTGTCGAGCAGTCCTCGATACGGTATAATTCGCCACCGTTCGAACCCGCCGATTCCCCAGCGAATCCAGAAGCGGGCATGCCGACACTGCCGAGGAGCTCCTATCACATGACCGTGATTCGCCAGGACGATCTGATCCAGAGCGTCGCCGACGCCCTGCAATACATCTCCTACTACCATCCCAAAGACTTCATCGACGCCATGGCGGCGGCGTACGAGCGGGAAGAGAACCCGGCGGCCAAGGACGCCATTGCGCAGATCCTGATCAATTCACGCATGTGCGCCATGGGGCATCGTCCGATCTGCCAGGATACGGGGATCGTGACCGTCTTCGTTCACGTAGGCATGAACGTGCGCTGGGAGGCCGAGATGAGCCTCGACGACATGATCAACGAGGGCGTACGCCGCGCCTACCAGCTGCCGGACAACGTTCTGCGCGCCTCGGTGCTGGCCGACCCGGACGGGGCACGCAAGAACACTGGGGACAACACACCGGCGATCATTCACCACAAGATCGTCCCGGGCGATAGCGTGGAAGTTCATGTGGCCGCCAAGGGCGGTGGCAGCGAGGCGAAGTCCAAGTTCGCCATGCTCAACCCCTCCGACAGTGTGGTCGACTGGGTGATGGAGCAGCTGCCCAAGATGGGGGCCGGCTGGTGTCCGCCCGGTATGCTGGGCATCGGTATCGGCGGTACGGCCGAGAAAGCCATGGAGATTGCCAAGGAAGCGCTGCTCGACCCCATCGACATTCAGGAACTTCAGGCGCGCGGGCCTTCCAATCGTGCCGAGGAGCTGCGCCTGGAGCTGTTCGACCGGGTCAACAAGAGCGGCATCGGCGCCCAGGGTCTGGGCGGCCTGACCACGGTGCTCGACATCAAGGTCAAGGACTATCCGACTCATGCCGCGAACAAGCCGGTGGCGATCATTCCCAACTGCGCCGCAACCCGCCATGCGCACTTCACCCTGGACGGCTCCGGCCCTGCAGCGCTGCCTGCCCCCAAGCTCGAGGATTGGCCCGAGATCACTCGCGAGATGGGTGACAACGTCAAGCGCGTGAACCTGGATACCGTGACGCCGGAAGAGGTGCAGACCTGGCAGCCTGGCGACACCCTCCTGCTCAATGGCAAGCTGCTGACCGGTCGCGACGCGGCTCACAAGCGCATGGTCGACATGCTTGGAAAGGGCGAGGCACTGCCCGTCGATATGAACGGGCGCTTCATCTACTACCTCGGTCCGGTAGATCCGGTAGGCGACGAAGTCGTGGGCCCGGCCGGACCCACGACCGCCACGCGCATGGACAAGTTCACGCGCACCATGCTCGAGGAAACCGGCCTGCTGGGCATGGTGGGCAAGGCAGAGCGTGGTCCCGCGGCGATCGAGGCGATCCGTGACAACAAGGCGGTATATCTGATGGCAGTGGGCGGCTCCGCCTATCTGGTGGCCCAGGCGATCAAGAAATCCCGTGTGGTGGGCTTCGCCGATCTTGGCATGGAAGCGATCTACGAGTTCGAGGTCGAGGACATGCCGGTCACCGTGGCGGTAGATAGCCAGGGTACCTCGGTGCACCAGACGGGTCCTGCCAAGTGGAAGGAGATCATTGCCGAACGTATCACTGCCTGACGAACAAAGGCGCGCAGTGACCTGGTAGCACGGCCCCGCCAACTGGCGGGGCCGCTGTCGTCTAGGGTATGCTGCAGCCTGCTGTTTTTTCAGGGAGAGATCATGGCATCCTGGCTTTTCGGCCTGGCAATATTCCTGGTGCATCTGCTGGGTTTTCTCTCGGCGATCCTGGCGCTGCTATCCAGCCGTACCTCGCAAGGCGCCGTGGCCTGGATCATCTCACTGGTCACCATTCCTTACCTGGCCGTGCCGGCGTACTGGATATTCGGTCGACCGCGTTTCTACGGCTATGTCTCTGCTCGCGGGGAACGCGATACCGTGCTGCGTCGCATCCTGGCGCGTTATCGGGTACGCCTCGAACCGTTCCTGGCTGATGCCCGCGACCCCGACGTCCGGGCCGTCGAGCAATTGGCCATGATGCCGCTGACCAGCGGCAATCAGGCTGAGCTGCTCATCGATGGCAAGGCTACCTTCGACAGTCTGTTCGCCGGTATCGATGCCGCCCGCGAGTACGTGCTGATCCAGTTCTTCATTGTCCGCAACGACGCCTTGGGGCATCGACTCAAAGATCATCTGCTACAGGCTTCGCAGCGTGGCGTTCGTGTCTACTTTCTCTACGACGAGGTCGGCAGTCGCAAGCTTGCCGAAGGCTATCTGCATGAGCTGAGAGGGGGTGGGGTGGAGGTCAGTCCTTTTCGTTCCTCACGCGGATTCAAGCATCGCTTCCAGCTCAATTTCCGCAATCATCGCAAGATCCTCGTCGTCGATGGCGATGTGGGTTGGCTCGGCGGTTTCAATATCGGGGTGGAGTACCTGGGCCAGCATCCTCGCCACGGCCCCTGGCGCGATACCCATCTCAAGCTGATCGGGCCCAGCGTTCTCGGGCTGCAGGAGGCGTTCTGGGAGGATTGGCACTGGGCGACCGGCGATGTCATCAACCTGCGCTGGGAGCCTCACGTCACCTGCGAGGAGTGTCAGAACGTGGTGATCGTGCCCTCGGGGCCGGCCGATCGTCAGGAGACGGCAAGCTTGCTGGTGCAACACGCCATCCACAGCGCCCATGAGAGGCTGTGGGTCACGAGCCCCTACTTCGTCCCCGACCAGGGCGTACAAGACGCATTGCGCCTGGCGGCCATGCGCGGCGTCGACGTGCGGATCATGATCCCCGAACACCCGGATCATCTGCTCATCTATCTCTCGGCCTTCTCGTTTCTCCCCGATATGGTGCGGGCTGGGGTCAAGGTCTATCGCTATCAGCCCGGCTTCCTGCATCAAAAGGTGATTCTGATTGATGACAGTGCTGCATCGGTGGGCACCGTGAATCTCGACAATCGCTCGTTCCGACTCAATTTCGAGATCACCGCTTTCATTCCCGACCGTCGCTTCGCGGCCCAGGTGCGTTTGATGCTTGAACGTGACTTCGCCGACTGTCGCCGAATAAGCTACGACGAATTGGAGAATCGCCCGCTATGGAGCAAGCTCATTTCGCGAGCCGCTTATCTGACGGCGCCCATTCAGTAGTCCAGCCGGCTCCGCCGAAGCCACTTGGGTTCGAATGGCAGCTGAGGTACATTAGGCGACGCCTAACAAACTCTCGTCCTTGAGATTTTTGTCAGGGCGCTTAACTAGATCGCGATTGCTGTGAGCGGGAGTCCCGGTGAACCTCGAGACAAAATGGCTGGAAGATTTCGTTGCCTTGGCCAACACCCGAAGCTTCTCCGCCTCCGCTCGGCAGCGCCACGTGACCCAGCCCGCCTTCAGCCGGCGTATACGGGCTCTCGAACAGGCCGTGGGTGTCACGCTGGTCGATCGCTCCACCACGCCGATCAACCTGACCCCGGAAGGGCAGCTGTTCGTGGTCACGGCGCGCAACCTGGTGGAGCAGCTCAATGAGTGCCTGGGCCACTTGCGCGGTGTCTCCATGGCACGCGAGGCGCTGGATATCGTTGCCGCCCACTCTCTGGCCCTGAGCTTCTATCCCGAATGGATCTCACGGCTCCAGGAGGGACTGGGGGAGCTGCCGACGCGCCTGGTGGCGATGAACGTGGGTGAGGCGATCCACGTCTTGCGGGAAGGCAACTGCGACCTGATGCTGGCCTATCACGATCCCTATGCCACCATGCAGCTCGATGGCGAGGTGTTTCCTTCGTTTTCCATCGGCCAGGTGAAAATGCTGCCGGTGAGCCTTGCCGACGCCGCCGGCAAGCCGCGCTTCAGTCTCGACAGCAAAGAGCCGATTCCCTATCTCGCCTATACCCAGGGCGCTTTTCTAGGCCGCAGCGTACGCATGCTGCTCAAGAACGACCCGCTGCGCCTGAGGCTGCGTACCGTCTATGAAACCGCCATGGCGGAAGGGCTCAAGGGGATGGTGCTGCAAGGCGTCGGTCTGGCCTGGATACCCGATTTCTGCGTTCGCGAAGAGCTGCGAAGCGGCAGGTTGGTGCGAGCCGGCGGGGAAAAGTGGGACGTGCCGCTGGAGATTCGACTCTACCGTTGCTCGCTGGTGCACAAGCCTGGCGTCGAGAAGCTGTGGAGGCAGATGATGAAGTTGCCCCGAGACTTCCTCCAAGCCTGAAAAAGCCTGGCTTTCCTGCTGCGCTCGCCCGGCCGGCCCCGGCGGAAATCCCGTTCTCTTCCAAGCAAGCGTTTTCTATCCCTGGGTCAGATCCCGCCGATATCGGCCGGCAGGCCGAGAAAGTTCTGGATGATGAAAAAGTGGTCTTCGAACAGGCTGTCGGGTTCGAGTTCGGCCAGCGGCACCCAGCGAGCGTGATCGCCCCCCTTCACCGGCTTGAGTCGTGGAAGCTGCTGATCCGGGCGAAGGGCGAAGTAGAAGGCCTCGGCCAGTGTGCGGCCGCGCCAGCTGCGATGGGGTTCGTCAAATAGCCTCTGGCCCCGCAACGAGCCCTTGAGAACGGGCTCCGGAACCTTGAGCCGCACGCGCTCGCGAAGTTCTCGCAGGCAGGCATCCAACAGCCGCTCGTGGGTGTTGATGAAGCCGCCGGGCAGCGCCAGCAGGCCCTTGCCGGGCGCCGCAGTTCGACGCACCAGCAGCACATGCCCAGATTGCACCACGACGGCGTTCACGGTAACGAAGATCGGAGGGTAGGGGGCGTCGCTCCAGGCTTGGCGGTACTGCTCGAGCAGCTTCTGCTCTTCCATCAGCTGCCGGTGTGCCTCGCTGCCGGCAAAGTCCCGCAGTGCATCGCATACGCCGGGGGGCAGGTCGTGAGTCGCGCCAGTGCTGAGGTAGTCTTCAGTGGAAGAGGGTGAGCGGAACAAGCGCTCACGGATCTGGCTCGCTGAAATACCGTCCACCAGCGGTACGCTGACCGACTCCCACTGCGGGAACAGCGCCAGGTAATAACTCGACTGGCCGCGACTCGCACCAATCAACCCGATGCGCGGCAGCCTGGCGTTATGATGTCCTGCAATGTCACGTACTTTGCGCTGCACGTCGCGCACCCAGACGTCATTGTTGTACAGCGCATCCAGCAGCGGCACGATTTCGAGTCGCGAATTCTCCTCATCGTCGAAGCAGCTGCGCAACAGCGCCTGGCGTTCATCGAAGCGCCATGGGTTGCGCAGCGAACGCGCCTGCCAGGCCGAACCCACCAGCACGATGACCTGGCGTGCATGGCGCAGGGCTTCGTTGATCACGGCAAGGTGACCCAGGTGCGGGGGCTGGAAGCGTCCGATGAAAACGAGACAGTCGAATTGGTGATCGGTGTCGCTCATCGGCATTTCCTTTGCGGCTGACCTGGGGGCACCATTATGGGCGCGGGTAGCCAGGAGCTGCAATGCGCTCCGTTGGCCGACAAGGGCTTTACATTTGCGTATGCTGAAGAGAGGGATTGCCCAGGAGGTTCCGTGCACAGATTCTCGATCAAATTCTGGTGGAACACGCTTCAGCAAGCCTTCAGGCTGTGGCTGGAGCGCAACGCTTTCAGCTATGCCGGTTCGTTGGCTTTCTATACGCTCTTTTCGCTGGCACCGACGGTGATCATTGCCGTTTTCGTGATAGGCATAGCGTTCGGCGAGGATGCGGCCCAAGGGCAAATCGTCGCTCAGCTCCAGGGCACGCTTGGCGAAGAAGCGGCGCGGGCGGTGGAGCAGGCCGTGGCGGCGTCGCGTGTCGAGGAGACGGGTATCCTGCCGTCCCTGCTGGGGTTTGGCGGATTGCTGATCGGGGCGACCACGGTCTTCGCTCAGATGCAGTTCTCGCTCAATACCATCTGGGGCGTGACCGCCAAACCAAGTCGAAACAGCGTGCTGCTGTTTCTTAAGCAGCGCCTGCTGTCGCTGGCGGTGGTGCTGGCGATCGGCTTCATTCTGCTGGTTTCGCTGATGGTGGGAATCATGCTGCGTGCCATGCTGCAAACCGTGGGTGACGCCATGCCGTTGATGGGCCCCCTGGCCACCGGAGCGGAGTTCGTCGTTTCCATGGTCGTCATCGCCGCGCTTTTCGCCACTATCTTCAAGGTCCTTCCGGATGTGGTGCTGGGTTGGCGGGACGTACTGCTGGGGGCCGTGGTCACGGCGCTGCTCTTCGCCATCGGGCGCAGCGCCATTGCTGCCTATCTTGCCTATACCGCTACGGCTTCGACCTATGGCGCCGCCGGTTCGGTGGTGATGATCCTGCTGTGGGTCTACTACAGCTCGCTGATTTTGTTGTTCGGTGCCGCCTTCACTCGCAGCTATCTGATCGCCAGGGGGCGCCCGGTGGTGCCGCGCAACAGTGCGGTGATCGTCAAGCACGAACTGGTGCTGGAGTGACTCGCCGCTGGGTAGCGTGAGCAGGCCGGGCGACGGCGTCGCCCGGCCTCGGTGTCACTCGGCAAGGCGTTCGCGTGCCAGCTGGTCCGCCACGACGGCAGGGCTCATGTCCTGGGCCTGAGCACGGCTGAGAATTTCATCGACGGTGAGCGCAATGCGCTCGACGTGCCGCATCACCGCGCTTCTGTCGTAATGGGGATGGCGCTGGGCTTCGACTTCAATGACGCCGCCGGCATTGGCGACGTAATCCGGCGTATAGAGAATCCCTCGTCCGTGTAGACGTCCGGCGATCTCGACTGTCGCCAGCTGATTGTTGGCGGCACCGCAGATCAAGCCGGCCTTGAGTCGCCCGACCACCGCCTCGGTCAGTACCGCGCCCATGGCACAAGGGGCGAATACCTCGACGTCGGCATCGAAGATCGCGTCGGGCATCACGCTCTCGGCGCCGAGTTCATCGGCCAGCATGCCGAGACTGTCGCGGTCCACATCGGTGAGAACCAGCTGTGCGCCTGCTGCGTGCAGCTCGCGAGCGAGATGGGCGCCGACATGGCCGACGCCCTGTATGGCCACGCGCAACCCGTGCAGGTCGTCATGGCCGAAGCGGTGTCGAACGGCACTTTTCATGGCACAGAAAACGCCGTAGGCAGTGAAGGGGGATGGATCCCCAGATTCCCCCCCATGGCCCAGGCCGCTGACGTGCAAGGTTTCGCTGCGAATGATGCGCATGTCCGCCTCGTCGCTGCCGGAGTCCTCGGCGGTGATGTAACGCCCACCCAGCGATTCCACCAGTCTGCCCATGGCCTGCAGCATGTCCGGTGTCTTCTCGCGTCGAGGGTCGGCGATGATCACGGCCTTGCCGCCCCCCAGGGGCAGGTCGGCAAGCGCCGACTTGTAGGTCATGCCTCGCGATAGACGGAGCACGTCGGTAAGGGCTTCCGCCTCACTGGCGTAGGGGTAGATTCGCAGGCCGCCCAGGGCGGGACCGCGGCGTGTGTCGTGAATGGCGATGATGGCGTGAAGTCCGCTGGCTCTATCGCAGCCGAAGACGATCTGACGATGATGGTCGAACTCGGGGTGGTCGAACACCTGCATGGCGTTGTCTCCCTTGTAAGGATGCATTGTTATGGTCAGGAACGCAGTGGGTGTCACCGCTTCCACCGGGGCGGCCATTGCTTGTGGCGAAGCCGCCTTCCTATTATCAAGATTAGAGCATCCAGGAGCATCATTGACGGGCGAGAGGGAGTAAAAAAAGATGAACAAATCCTGTGTAAGAGCGCTGGTGGCCGGCAAGGTGCAGGGAGTGTGGTACCGCCGTGCAGTTCAGGAACAGGCCCTTCAGCAAGGCCTGACCGGCTACGCCAAGAATCTGCCCGATGGCCAGGTGGAAGTGCTGCTGTGCGGCGACGGCGAGTCAATCAACCGGGTGGTGTCGTGGCTATGGCAGGGGCCACCGAATGCCAGGGTCACCCACGTCGAGCTCGAAGCGATCGAACATCGTGACCCTGACAACTTCGTTTGTCTTTGAATGGGCTCAGCTCAGGGTATCGGCAATCCATTCCACGACGGCTTCGCCATCCACTGCCAGACACACTTCTGCCAGGGGCGCCTGCGACCAGCGCTCCTGGATGAAGCCGCGTCCCTCGGGGGCGAAAACGGTCTGACCCTCGGCGATGCCGTCGGTGACCACCGAGAGATGGCCGGGAGCCGTGGTGAACAGCTCCGGGCGCAGCAGCCAGGCCAGGGCACAGCTGTCGTGAGGGCAGCAGCCGTCGATACCGAGAAACTCGCGATAGAAATCGCGGTAAAAGGCGTAGCTGCCGGCCAGCACCTTGCCCAGCTCTCCTTGGCCTGCCTCGATGCGCTGCATGTGTTCCTGGGTCAGGACGCAGCGGTGGGTCACATCCAGCCCGACCAGCACCAGGGGCCAGCCGGCAGTGAGCACGCGCTGGGCGGCGTGGGGGTCATTGAACATGTTGGCCTCGGCCACCGGCGTGACGTTGCCGCCCTCGCGTATCGATCCGCCCATGACTACCACGCGCTTGACCTTCTCGGTGAGGGCCGGATCGAGCTGCAGGGCGGCGGCCAGATTGCCCACCGGCCCGACGGAAACCAGCGTCACCTCGCCGGGACGGGCATTGACCGTATCGACGATGAACTGGGCTGCGCTGCGCGACTCCCGCCTGCCTTTCACCGGGGGCAAGTCGATGTTGCCCAGCCCGTTGGCGCCGTGGATATGCGCCGGTGCCGGGTGGCGCGGCTTGACCATGGGGCCGGCAGCCCCTTGAGCGACGGGAATCTCACGGCCGGCCAGTTCGCTGAGCAATAGTGCGTTGTGGGTCGCGGTTTCCACATCGACATTGCCATAGGTGGTGGTCAAGCCCAACAGCTCGATGTCGGGATGGCGCAGGGCAATGGCGATGGCCTGGGCGTCGTCGACGCCGGGGTCGGTATCGAAAATGATCGGATGTGACACGTTGCCTCCTTGTAGGTGTCAGGTACTGCTTGTGGGTGTCAGGTACTGGATGGTCGGGTGTGGTACCGCTCGACCTCGTCGCGCGACGGAATGCTGTCGGCGGCACCGGGTTGCTGGACGCTCAAGGCCGCGGCGTGGGCTGCCAGGGCCAGACAGTCGGGAACGCTATGCTGCTCCTGCAGCGCGGCCATGAAATAGCCGATAAACGTATCGCCGGCCCCGGTGGTATCCACCGGTTCGACCTTCAGGGCAGGCTGGAAGTGGCGTTCGGCGGCGGCCTGGTACCAGGCGCCTTCGCTACCTAGCGTCAGCACCGTGGCCGTATCGGGCAGCCTTTCATGCAGGCCCTGGAGCAGCACCTCGGCATCGCTGGATTCAGGAAGCCCCGCCATCCAGGCGGCTTCTCCCCGATTGACGAACAGCAGGTGGCAGCTTCCGAGTGGCAGCTCGAGCACCGTATCGTTCATCGGCGCGGGATTGAAGGCGATGGCAAGGCCGCGCTTGTGTGCGCATGCGAGCAGTTCCGGCAGGGCATTGCACTCGTTCTGCAGCAGCAGCCAGTCGCCGGGCTCTGCGGTATCGCACAGTGCATCCAGATGGCGGCGAGTGAAACCGTGGTTGGCACCTGGATGCAGGATGATGGCGTTCTCGCCGCGGTCGTCGACCTGAATGATGGCATGGCCGCTGGCTTCATCGACCAGTTCCACATGTGTGACGTCGACCCCGGCACGGGCCAGGCGATCCCGCGCCCAGGCATCCTGCCGGCCCAGCCGGCCCCAATGGCATACCCGACCGCCGGCCAGCGCCATGGCCAGCGACTGGTTGGCCCCCTTGCCACCGAGACCGACATGGTAGCTGCGGCTGGCCAGCGTTTCACCGGGATGAACCAGATGAGGTACTCGGTAGAAGTGGTCGAGATTGATCGAGCCCAGATTGTGCAGCATGTCAGGCTCCGTTCTCGGCTTTCCAGCGGCCCAGGCTCTCCGCGGTGAGGGCGACGATACGCTGCCGCGCTTCGGGGGTGATCCAGGCGTTGTGTGGCGTGACGATCAGATTGAGCGGTTCGCTCAGCGCATCGAGCAGCGGGTGGCCGTCACGCGGCGGCTCCACCGGCAGCACGTCGACTCCCAGCCCGCCCAAGCGCCCGGCTCGCAGTGCAGAGAGCGCGGCTTCTTCGTCGATGATGCCCCCGCGTGCACAGTTGACCAGCAGGGCGCCGGGCTTGAGGCTGGCAATCAGTCTAGAATCGAACAGGTGTCGAGTGGCGTCGGTGAGGGGGCAGTGCAGGCTGATCACGTCGGCTTCCGGGGCGAGTTCAGCGATGCCCGGGCGTGTGTCGTTGCCTTCGTTGCCGGGGCGGGCGGCGAAGCTGACACGCATCCCAAAGGCTTCGGCAAGGGCGGCGACACGGCTGCCGAGCTCGCCCTGGCCGACAATGGCCAAGTGCTTGCCTTCGAGCTGCAGCGTGCCGTGATCCATCAGACAGAAGAAGGGGCTCCGGTTCCAGCGGCCGGCCGCCACGTCGCGCTGATAGAGCGGCAGCCGGTTGGCCAGCGTCAGGATCAGCATCAGGGTGTGCTGGGCCACGCTGGCGGTGCCGTAGGCCGTGACGTTGCGCACCGGGATGCCGAGACGCTCGGCGGTAGGCATGTCGATGTTGTTGGTACCGGTGGCCAGGACGCAGATCAGCTTGAGATCGGGCAGGGCGTCGAGAGTGGCGCCATCGAGCACCACCTTGTTGACGATGGCCACCTGGGCGCCCGCCAGACGTTCGCGACTCTGCTCGGTGGTGCTGGCTTGATGCACGTCCAGCACATCGAGATGCTCGCGGATCGGAGCGAGGTCGACGTCAGGGCCCAGACTGGCGGCATCGAGTATCACGGCTTTCATGCTGGATTCCTTGTGTTGGGCGGTGTGGCAAGGCTGGGACAGGCCACGTCTGGCACGTTATACTATCGGGCTTTTACGGCAGGCTTGGAAAGTGTACCGCCCGACCCTATATCGCCATTGGTTGTGCACTGTCGAATCAGGAGTGAATTGAACCATGCCCATCTATGAATATCAGTGCAAGGCTTGCGGCCATCGTCTGGAAAAGCTCCAGAAGCTGAGCGCCGCCCCCCTGACCGATTGTCCTGCCTGCAAAGCCCCCGAGCTAGGCCGACTGGTCTCGGCTGCGGGCTTCCGTCTGGCCGGTGGCGGCTGGTACGAGACCGACTTCAAGTCCGGCAGCAAGAAGAACCTGGCCGGAGATTCCGCGGGTGGCAGCGAAAGCAAGGCGCCGGCGAAGGACGGCGCCGCGGCCTGACCGCGACCGATACTGACACTTAATCGAAAACGCTTAACCGAAACAGGATACGACATGCGCAGCCATTATTGCGGCCAGCTCAACGAGACCCTGGTGGACCAGACGGTCACCCTGTGCGGCTGGGTTCATCGCCGCCGTGACCATGGGGGCGTGATCTTCCTCGACATGCGCGATCGCGACGGTATCGCCCAGGTCGTGGTCGACCCCGACACCGCCGAGGCCTTCGCCACTGCCGACCGCGCTCGCAGCGAGTACGTGCTGCGCATTTCCGGTCGCGTGCGTCTGCGCCCGGAAGGCACCCAGAATCCCAAGATGCCCACCGGGATGATCGAGGTGCTGGCCAAGGACGTCGAGGTGCTGAACACGGCGGCCACGCCGCCGTTCCAGCTCGACGAGCACGGCAAGGTCGGCGAGGAGGTTCGCCTCAAGCATCGCTACATCGACCTGCGTCGTCCCGAGATGATCGAGAAACTGCGTTTGCGTTCGCGCATCTCGCATCACGTGCGCGCTTTCCTCGAAGGGCAGGGTTTCCTCGATATCGAGACGCCCATCCTGACTCGTGCCACCCCCGAAGGGGCGCGTGACTACCTGGTGCCGAGCCGCACCCATCCAGGCAGCTTCTTTGCCTTGCCGCAATCGCCCCAGCTCTTCAAGCAACTGCTGATGGTCGCCGGCTTCGATCGCTACTACCAGATCGCCAAGTGTTTCCGTGACGAGGATCTGCGCGCCGATCGTCAGCCGGAGTTCACCCAGATCGATATCGAGGCCTCCTTCGTGGAGGAGAACGATATCATGGGCATCACCGAGGCAATGATCCGCGAGCTGTTCCAGGACGTGCTCGACGTCGAACTTCCCGAATTCCCGCGTATGACCTGGGCCGATGCCATGGACCGCTACGGTTCCGACAAGCCCGATCTGCGCATTCCGCTGATGCTCGTCGATGTCGACGACCTGATGAAGCAGGTCGATTTTCAGGTATTCTCAGGCCCGGCCAGTGCGGCCGATGGGCGAGTGGCGGCCTTGAAGGTACCGGGCGGGGCGAGCATGTCGCGCAAGGTGATCGACGACTATACCAAGTTCGTCGGTATCTACGGCGCCAAGGGGCTCGCCTGGATCAAGGTCAACGAGCGCGCCAAGGGCATCGAAGGCCTGCAGTCGCCGATCGTCAAGTTCATGGAGAACGTGATCGAGGAGCTGCTCGACCGGGTCGGCGCGGCTGACGGCGACATCGTCTTCTTCGGCGCCGACAAGGCCAATGTCGTCAATGAGGCGCTCGGCGCACTGCGCGTCAAGCTGGGCGAGGATCTCAACCTCTATACCCGTGACTGGGCTCCGCTGTGGGTAGTCGACTTCCCCATGTTCGAAGCCGACGACAACGGCCGCCTGAGCCCCTTGCACCACCCGTTCACCTCGCCCTCGTGCAGCCCCGAAGAGCTCAAGGCCAATCCGGCCGGCGCGCTCTCCCGTGCCTACGACATGGTGCTCAACGGCACCGAGCTGGGTGGTGGCTCGATCCGTATTCACGACCAGCAGATGCAGAGCACGGTATTCGAGATTCTTGGCATCGGTGAAGAAGAAGCCCGTGAGAAATTCGGCTTCCTGCTCGACGCACTGCACTACGGTGCGCCGCCCCATGGCGGCTTGGCCTTCGGCCTCGACCGTCTGGTAATGTTGATGGCGGGATCGCGAACCATTCGCGAAGTGATTGCTTTCCCCAAGACCCAGAGTGCGGCCTGTCTGATGACCGACGCTCCCGGCGAGGTGAGTGGCGATCAGCTGCGTGAGCTCAACATCCGACTGCGCCAGAAGGCCAAGGTGGAAGAGCAGGAGTAACGTCCTGGCCTGACCGAGCAGCATGTACCGAACCGGCGCCCCAGGGCGCCGGTTTCATGAGGTATCCACCAAGGCGAAGCTCGAGGAAGTGCCATGTTGATTCTGGGAATCGATCCTGGCTCGCGCATCACCGGCTACGGCGTGCTCGATGTCAGCACCCCCAAACCGCGCTATGTGGCCAGCGGTTGCATTCGCCTGCAGGATGTCGAGCTGTCGCAGCGCCTGGCACGCATCTATGCCGGCATCGCCGAGCTCATTTCCCTGCACCGTCCGGGCGAACTGGCCATCGAGCAGGTGTTCATGGCGAAGAATCCGGATTCCGCGCTGAAGCTGGGCCAGGCGCGCGGCGCGGCGATCGTCTGTGCTGCCAATCACGGTCTGGCAGTCAATGAGTACGGGCCGCGTCAGATCAAGCAGGCAGTCACCGGCAGTGGGGCGGCGGCCAAGGCACAGGTACAGCACATGGTGGTGGCTATTTTGGGGCTCGATGGCGTTCCCCAGGCCGATGCCGCCGATGCGCTGGCCATCGCCCTGACGCACGCGCATGCCAGGCTGGGCCTGATCCATCAAGGTAGTTTCGGCGGTCATCGAGCTCGCCGAAGGGGCGGATCATGGCGCGATTACCAACCCTGAAACGGGCGGGGCCAGGGGGATCGAATAATTGTCGAACACCGTTTACTCTAGACTGGTCAGCCGCTTGAGCGACCAGTATAGTGGCGCCAGGAAGGCTTAGTAACCTGATGTTCTTGGATGGATAGTGGAGCCCCATGATCGGACGCCTGCGTGGCACCCTGCTCGACAAGCAACCGCCCTGGCTGGTCGTTGACGTGGCCGGCGTAGGCTACGAACTCGAGGCATCGATGACCACTCTAGTGGCGCTGCCCGGGGTGGGCGAAGAGGTTTCCCTCTACACGCACCTGACTGTGCGCGAAGACGCTCATCTGCTGTTCGGCTTCGCCCGTGAGCAGGAGAGGGCGCTGTTTCGCGCCCTGATCCGGGTCAACGGCGTCGGCCCCAAGCTGGCATTGGCCATTCTTTCGGGGATGGACGAATCGGCCTTCATCCGCTGCGTGATGGAGGATGATGCGAAATCGCTGACCCGGCTGCCGGGTGTGGGAAAGAAGACGGCCGAGCGGCTGATCATCGAGATGCGCGACCGCTTTCCCCACTGGGAGCATCCAGGTGAGCTTGGGCTTCCTGCCGTCTCGCAGGAGGCACAGGCGGGGGGCAGAAACCAGGATCCGCTGGTCGATGCCGAGGCCGCGTTGGTCAGCTTGGGCTACAAGCCCACCGAGGCGGCGAAGATGCTTTCAGGGCTGGACGAAGGCCTGTCCACCGAGGCCATGATCAAGGCTGCCCTGACCAGGCGCATGGCTGGGTAGGAGCAACGCATGGCATGCATCGGCCCGGCGCGCCCCCACCTCCGCCAGAGCGAGGATGGTGGCACCGTCACCCTGATTTTTCATGAACGCCACGAGTGTTCGACATGATGCAAAATGACCGTCTGATCGCTGCCGATGAGCGCGAGGGTGAAAGCCGCGTCGACCACGCGATTCGCCCCAAGAGCCTGGCCGAATACATCGGCCAGCCGCGCATGCGCGAGCAGATGGAAATCTTCATCCGTGCCGCGCGCGGGCGTGAGGAGAGTCTCGACCACACGCTGGTGTTCGGGCCGCCGGGGCTGGGCAAGACCACGCTCGCCAACATCATTGCCGCTGAAATGGGAGTGGGGCTCAAGTCCACCTCCGGGCCGGTACTCGAGCGTGCCGGCGATCTGGCAGCGATGCTTACCAACCTGCAGCCGGGCGATGTGCTCTTCATCGACGAAATCCATCGCCTGTCACCGGTGGTGGAGGAAATTCTCTATCCCGCCATGGAGGATTTCCAGCTCGATATCGTCATCGGCGAAGGGCCGGCGGCACGCTCGATCAAGCTCGACCTTCCGCCTTTTACGCTGGTGGGTGCGACCACCCGGGCGGGCTTGCTCACGTCGCCGTTGCGCGACCGCTTCGGTATCGTCCAGCGCCTGGAGTTCTATGCCATCGATGAACTCACCGAGATCGTGGCGCGCTCCGCCAGACTTCTCGGGGTAGAAGCCGATCTCGACGGTGCCCGTGAGGTGGCTCGCCGCTCACGAGGAACGCCGCGTATCGCCAATCGTCTGCTGCGCAGGGTGCGTGACTTCGCTCAGGTGCGCGGCAACGGTCGGGTGGACGCGGAGCTGGCCGACCAGGCGCTGAACATGCTTCACGTCGACCACCATGGGCTCGATCATATGGACCGTCGCCTGCTGCTGGCCATGATCGAGAAATTCGACGGTGGCCCGGTGGGTATCGATTCGCTGGCGGCGGCCATCGGCGAAGAGCGCGATACCATCGAGGACGTGATCGAGCCCTACCTGATACAGCAAGGGCTGATGATGCGCACGGCCCGGGGCCGGGTCGTGACCCGTCAGGCCTGGCAGCATTTCGGCCTCGTGCCCAACGAGCAGGCACAGGATGCGAGCGGTGAGGTGCGTAAGTGAGTGAATTTCAGCTGCCGCTGCGCGTTTACATCGAGGATACCGATGCCGGTGGCATCGTCTACTACGTCAACTATCTCAAGTACATGGAGCGGGCACGCAGTGAATGGCTTCGCCATCACGGCTTCACCCAACGCGAATTGCTCGATGCCGGCGTTCAGCTGGTGGTGCATCGCCTGGAGTGTCGCTATGCCAAGCCCGCCCGTCTCGACGATCAGCTTTGCGCTACCGCAGCTGTCGAATCGAGCGGACGCTGCCGATTGAGCTTTCGCCAGTCGGTGCAGCGTAGTGGGGAACCCTTATGCGAAGCGCGAGTCGACATCGCCTGTCTGGATGCGTCGCGCCTCAAACCCAGACCCTGGCCGCCGGCACTCGCCGCGGTTATCAATGCTTGAATGCAAGATCAGCGAGGATGCCCGTGAACGACACCATGTCTATACCCCACCTGATCATGAGCGCCAGCACCGTGGTGCAGCTGGTCATGCTGATCCTGGTGATAGGTTCGATACTCTCGTGGGTGGTGATTTTCCAGCGCACGTTCGTCATGCGCCGGGCGCGTGCCGCGCACCAGGCTTTCGAGGAGCGCTTCTGGTCAGGGGTCGATCTCAACGAGCTCTACCGTGAAACGCCCTCTGAGCAGGAAACCCAGGGCGCCGAGCAGGTCTTCCGCGCCGGGTTTCGCGAATTCAATCGCCTGATGCCCAAGACCAAGAGCGCCGACGCCATTCTCGACGGCGTGCAGCGCAGCATGCGGGTTGCCTGGTCGCGCGAAGAGGAGCGCCTGACCCTGCACCTCGTGTTCCTGGCCACGGTGGCATCGGCGAGTCCCTATATCGGCCTGTTCGGTACCGTATGGGGCATCATGGGCTCGTTCCAGGCGCTCTCCATGGCGCAGCAGGCCACGCTGGCAACCGTTGCCCCCTGGATCGCCGAAGCCTTGATCGCAACCGCCATGGGCCTGTTCGCCGCTATCCCGGCGGTAATCTTCTTCAACCGCCTGTCGTCCGAGTCCGATCGCCTGCTGGGCAAGTACGAGGACTTTGCCGAGGAGTTTCACTCCATCCTGCACCGCAATCTGCAGGGTCGCAGCGAAGCCAGCACCGCCTGAGGGAGTCGCGACATGCATGGTCCGTTCAATCGCGGCGGTCGCCGCAAGCCGATGGGGGAGATCAACGTCGTCCCCTTCATCGATGTCATGTTGGTGCTGCTGGTCATCTTCATGATCACGGCACCCATGTTGACCCAGGGTGTCCAGGTCGAACTGCCCCAGGTCACGTCCGAACCGCTCGAGTCGCAGGAGGACCGCGACCCCATCATCGTCTCGGTGGATCGGGAGGGGGGGTACTACCTGTCGATCGGTGGCGAAGAGATGGCCGTCGACCTACAGGAGTTGGGCGATCGCGTACTCATCCTGCTCGACCGTCAGCCCGGTACACCCGTCATGGTGCGCGGTGATCGTTTCGTGCCCTATGGGGAAATCGTGACCCTGATGAGCACGCTACAAGTGTCCGGGGTTGCCAACGTAGGTCTGCTTTCCGAGCCGCCAGCGCGTGATTAAGAGTCGCTTGATCAAGAGATTAGGAGACGTGATGGCCCGACGTCAGCGCGGCCCCTCGCGCACGAACGACAGGCCTGTCGGCTATGGCGTGCCCACTCTGCTCGCCATCGGCCTGCATGTGCTGGTCGTGGTGCTCAGCTTGATCACCTTGCCCCAGCGTCAAGCGGAAACGCCTGAGTCGACCTCCATCGTGCAGGCGACGCTGGTCAGCACCGAGACGACCACCGATCAGGCCCAGCGCGCCGAGGAGGCGCGTTCACGCGCCGCTGCTCGACAGGCAGAAGATGAGGCGCGTCAGGCGGAGGAGGCCCGCCAGGCCGAAGCCGAAGAGCAGGCCCGCGCGGAAGCTGAGCGTCAGGCTGCCGAAGAACAGGCCCGCGAGGCCGAACAGCAGCAGCAGGCACGTGAAGAGGAGGCTCGTCGCCTGCAGGAGTCGCGCCAGGACGCCGAGGCCGAGGCGCAGCGGCGTGCCGAGGAGGCAGAGCGGCAGACGCGGCTGCGAGAAGAGCAGGAGGCTGAGCGCCAACGCCAGCAGGAAGCCGCGGCAGAGGCAGAGCGCCAGCGTCAGCTCGAGGCTCAGCAGCGCGCCGAAGCGGAAGCCCAGCGCCAGCAGGAGGCCGAAGCCCAGCGTCAGCGTGAGGCCGAGGAGCAGCGCCAGCGCGAGGCGGAAGCCCAGCGTCAGCGTGAAGCCGAGGAACAACGCCAGCGTGAGGCCGAGGAGCAGCGCCAGCGCGAGGCGGAAGCTCAGCGTCAGCGTGAGGCCGAGGAGCAGCGCCAGCGCGAGGCGGAAGCCCAGCGTCAACGTGAAGCCGAGGAGCAGCGTCAACGCGAGGCGGAAGCCCAGCGTCAGCGTGAAGCCGAGGCACAGCGTCAGCGCGAAGAGGAGGCCCGGCGTGCCGCCGAGGCAGCCAGCCAGGGGCTCGACCGCGCCATCGATGGCGAGTCGGATGCGGTGGCCAACGCCCGCCAGGCCCAGGAGGCGGCCAACAGCTTCATCAATCTTGTCCGCCGTGCGGTGGAGCAGGCCTGGGTCATTCCGCCAGGCTCCGGTGGCGGTCTCGCTGCGACGGTCCAGGTGCGGTTGGGTCCCTCGGGTGAGCTGTTTGGCGCTACCATTAGTCAGAGTAGTGGAGACGGCACCTTCGACCGATCGGCACTACAGGCAGTGGAAGCCGCCGCACCGTTTAATGAACTGCGTCAGCTGCCAGCAGCTGCGCAACGTGACTTCCGACAGTTCAATCTGCGTTTCACACCGGGAGATGTACGCTGATGAAAGCCCTGATGACTACCTGGCTAAGCGCCTTGCTGATCCTGTTCAGCTCGCTTGCCCAGGCCAACCTGACCATCGAGATCACCCGCGGCAGCGACCGTGCAACCCCCATCGCTGTCGTGCCGTTCGCGGCCGACGGGGAAAGCCTGCCAGAGGATGTGGCCCGGATCATCAGTGATAACCTGGAGCGCAGCGGTTATTTCGCTCCGCTCGACCGCAATGCCATGTATGACCGTCCCAGCTCCGGTGATCAGGTGCAATATGGCCAGTGGCGAGCGCTGGATGTGCGATACCTGGTGGTCGGGCAGGTCAGCCGTGCCGCCGATGGCTATCGCATCCGCTACGAGTTGATGGACGTCAGCGGTCAACGCCGCATGATTGGCGAAAGCGTCAGCGCCGGAGCCAATGAGTTGCGCGGTGGTGCCCACTACATCAGCGATCAGATCTTCGAGGCCGTCACCGGTATCCGTGGCGCCTTCTCGACGCGCATCGCCTATGTGACGGCTCAGGGTACCGATCAGGACATGCAGTTTGCCCTGTACGTAGCCGATGCCGATGGCCACAACAGCCAGCAGGTACTGAGCTCGCGCGAGCCGATCCTGTCGCCGGCATGGTCGCCGGATGGTCGCAAGCTCGCCTACGTCTCCTTCGAGACCGAACGCCCCGCGATCTATGTCCAGGATGTCGGCACCGGGCAGCGTGCCCAGGTGGCGTCGTTCGACGGTATCAACGGCGCCCCCGCCTGGTCGCCCGATGGGCGCCGCCTGGCCATGACCCTGTCCAAGGATGGCCAGCCCGACATCTACATAATGGATGTGGGTTCGCGCAGTCTCGAGCGCATCACCAACAGCTCGAGTATCGACACCGAGCCTGCGTGGGCGCCGGACGGCCGTAGCTTGATCTTCACCTCGGACCGCAGCGGTGGGCCTCAGATCTACCGTCATAACCTCAGCAGCGGCCAATCCGAGCGCTTGACCTTCACCGGTAACTACAATGCGCGCGGTCGCCTGTCGCCGGACGGCGAGGCACTGTTCATGATCCATCGCAGCAACAGCGGTTTCCAGGTTGCACGCCAGGATCTGGGTTCCGGTCGTCTGGTAGTAATCAGTGAGACCCGTTGGGATGAATCGCCTAGTGTTGCGCCCAACGGGACCATGGTAATCTTCGCCACCCAGCAAGGTAACAGCGGGGTGTTGGGGGCCGTGTCGGCCGATGGACGGGCGTCCTACCGGTTGCCGTCGGCGCGTGGTGATGTGCGTGAACCCGCATGGTCACCTTTCTTGAACTAGTGTTACGTGTCATTCAAGTCCTTTGAGGAGTTCGACGATGCAATTCAAGTCACATGCCAGAACTCTGGCAATTGCCCTGTCTCTGGCCCTGATTGCCGGCTGTTCCAGCACCGGTGGCAGCCGTGACGGATCCATGGATGGCACACGCGCCGATGGCGGCGTTGGTACGGGAACTGCCGGCGCCGGTCAGGTCAGCGGTACCGGTGTAGGCGGCGATCGTGCCGGCCAGCAGGCCGACGGTCGTATTCCGGACGTTCGCACCATCTATTTCGACTTCGACCGCGACAACATTCGTTCGGAGTTCGAATCGGTACTGGTCGCCCATGCGCGCTACCTGCGTTCCAACGGCAATGCCCGTGTAGTACTGCAGGGCCACACCGACGAGCGTGGCACGCGTGAATACAACATGGCGCTGGGTGAGCGTCGCGCCAACTCGGTCAAGCGTTTCCTCGAGGTGCAGGGCGTCTCTCCCTCACAGCTCGAAGTCGTCAGCTATGGCGAAGAGCGTCTGGCCGTGCGTGGCAATGGCGAAGATGCCCATGCCCAGAACCGTCGCGTGGTCTTTGCCTACTGAGCGAACTGGCGCGCTCGCGCGCCTATGGAGTAAAGCATGAGACACAGTCTGAAAAGGCTGTGCGGCGCGGGAGCCCTGGTGCTCCCGCTGTCCGTGATGAGCCTTGTCGAAGCCCAGCAGCGCCCCATCGTGGAAGACCGCAGCGGCCAGCCGCGGGGTTTCCTCGATCAGGCCGAAGTGCGTGAAGAGCCGGGCGGTAGCCTGGTGCTCTACAATCAGTTGCAGGAGCATCAGCGCGAAATACAGCAGCTGCGCGGTCAGATCGAAGAGCTGCGTCATCAGCTCGAGCAGTTGCGTAACCAGACCCGCCAGCAATACATGGATCTCGATGAGCGTTTGGCGGCCGGTAGCGCCGGTATCCAGACCGCTCCCGAGGTCGATCAGGAGTCGGCCCGCCAGGTTGCCCAGACCCCTTCGCCGAGCGGCACCAGTGCCGATGCCCAGGCTGCTTACCAGGCTGCCTTCGCCAAGGTGCAGTCGCGTCAGTTCGCCGACGCCATTGCCGCGTTCGATGCGTTCGTCGTCGAGCACCCGGATACCAATCTGACGGCCAACGGCTACTACTGGTTGGGTGAGCTGCACTCGGCGGAAGCCAACCTGGAGCAGGCCGAGACCGCTTTCCGTACGGTCATCGACGACTATCCGCAGAGCAGCAAGGTGCCCGATGCCCTGTACAAGCTGGGCCTGATCAAGGCGCGTCAAGGCGAACTCGAAGAGAGTCGTGGACTGCTCGAACGGGTGCGTGAGGATTACCCCGACAGCAGCGCTGCCGGCCTCGCCAACGACTTCCTGCGACAATCCCTGTAACCGATTGGCCCTGATCAAGGACCCAAGATGACCTGCAAGTTCGACTACGAGGCGCCCGCGGATTTGCTCCGTGACCGCATCATTCTCGTGACGGGTGCCGGTGACGGCATCGGTCGTGCGGCCGCTCTGACCTACGCCCGACACGGTGCCACGGTAATCCTGTTGGGACGAACCATTGCCAAGCTCGAGAAGGTCTACGACGAGATCGAAGCTGTCGGCGGGCCGCAGCCGGCCATCTTTCCGCTCAATTTCGAAGGTGCCACGCTCAAGGACTACCACGACATGGCCGAAACTCTCGACAAGGAGTTCGGTCGTCTCGATGGCATCTTGCACAATGCAGGTCTGCTGGGCCGCATCACTCCTTTCGAACAGTACAATCCGGAGCTGTGGGAGCAGGTGATGCAGGTCAACATCAATGGGCCGATCTGGATGACTCAGGCCTTGTTGCCGCTGCTGCAGGCTTCTGCCGATGCTTCGGTGGTGTTCACCTCATCGAGCGTCGGGCGCAAGGGGCGGGCCTATTGGGGCGCCTATGCCGTGTCCAAATTCGCCACCGAGGGCTTCATGGAAGTGCTGGCGGACGAGGTCGAATATCTGGGCACGCTCAGGGTCAACTCGCTCAACCCGGGGGCGACCCGCACCAAGATGCGGGCCAATGCCTACCCGGGGGAGCACCCCGAAACCCTGCGTACGCCGGAAGAGATCATGCCCACCTACCTGTGGCTGATGGGGCCCGACAGCAAGGGAATCAACGGCCAGCGATTCGACGCCCAGCCGCCCAAGTAAGCAGATGGCTGCTAGGCTTTGTCTGAAGAGTCGGCGAGCGAAGGCCAGGGCTAGGCCCGTTCCCGACGGGCCAGCGCACTTCCCACATCCATGTGGGTCGCAAGGCAAAAATCAGCGACAAATCGGCAGGGAAGCCGATTTGGGCAGCTCCGCTGCTCGAAGAGCGAGCGCCAGGGATGTCGCGAGTCCAAAGACGAAGTTTACGTGGTGTAAATGAGTACTTTGATCGGACTCGCGCACGAGCTGATTTTGACGCCGTATGGCCAAGTGCAGACAGTTTTCAGACATAGCCTAGCCTGCCTGGTAGCTCAGGCAGGCTGAAGCAGGGCCTGAACCAGCGACTCGCATGTCTCGAACCAGAGGTCTGCCGGCCACTCTCGGTAGTCCTCACCCTCTTCGATATAGCCGTAGCCCACGGCGACGGCCACCATGCCGGCGGCGCGTGCCGCCTGCATGTCTCTCAGATGATCGCCGATGTACCAGCATTGAGCAGGGGAGACGTCCAGCCGTTCGGCCGCCACCCACAGCGGCTCTGGCGCCGGCTTTCTCTGTGGAAGGTCATCGGCGCAAAGCAGGGCACCAGGTTCCAGCCCCAGGCTCTCGATCAGTGGTGCCGCATAGGCGCGCGGCTTGTTGGTGACGATGCCCCACGGGCGCTGACTCTCTTCCCAGGCGCTCAACAGGCGGTCGAGATGGGGAAACAGGCAGCTTTCCTCGGCCACCGCTCGTCCATAGGCATCGAGCAGGAACTGGCGCGCCTCGTCATGCCTCTGGTGCGCTTTGTCCCATCCCAACGCCAGCGCGACCAGGGCACTTCCGCCATTGGAAACCTGCGCCCGGATGAGCGGATAGGGGAGCGGTTCGAGACCATGGTGAGCGCGCAGCGCATTCGTGGCGCGGGCAAGATCCGGCGCGGTATCGACCAGGGTGCCGTCGAGATCGAACAGCAGTGCCTGGGGGCAGGCCGTCATACCAGCTCCCGACGGCAGTGCACCATGTAGTTGACCGAGACATCGCGCGATGACAGACGATAGCGGCGGGTCAGAGGGTTGTAGACCAGGCCGCTTTGCTCCCTTACCTCGAGCCCATGCTCGCGACACCAGCCGGCGAGTTCGGACGGACGGATGAACTTGCGATATTCGTGGGTGCCGCGGGGCAGCATCTGCAGCAGATATTCTGCGCCGACGATAGCCAGTGCATAGGCTTTGGGGTTGCGGTTGATGGTGGAGAAGAACAGCTGCCCACCGGGCTTGACCAGGGCGGCGCAGGCTTGAACGACCGAGCCGGGATCGGGTACGTGTTCGAGCATCTCGAGGCAGGTCACCACATCGTACTCACCCGGATGCTCGGCGGCCATGGCCTCGGCGCTGGTCTGCCGATACTCCACCTCGACGCCGCTCTCCAGAGCGTGCAGGCGGGCAACCGCCAACGGCGCCTCACCCATGTCGATGCCGGTCACCTGTGCGCCACGATGGGCCATGGCTTCGGCGAGTATGCCCCCACCGCAGCCCACGTCTAGCACCTTGCGTCCGGCAAGGCCGCAGCGGGCATCGATGAAATCCAGTCGCAGCGGGTTGATGTCGTGCAGCGGCTTGAATTCACTCTGAGGGTCCCACCAGCGGCTGGCCAGGGCCTCGAACTTGGCGATTTCGCCCTGGTCGACGTTGTGGTGGAAGCTTGCGCTCATGTGATCTCTCCGTGTCAATTGGGTCAGGCACCCTGGCAACATTATTTACCTTCGGTATCATGCACTATTGTACCCGTAGCGGCCTGGGCATTCCCATGACGGAATCAAGGACAGGCCAAGGGAGATGCTTTACCGACCGACCATTCTCAAACCGACAAGGAAGGCACCATGATTCGCAAGGCCGTTCTGCCCGTGGCCGGATTCGGCACTCGCTGTCTGCCGGCATCCAAGGCGATTCCCAAGGAAATGATCACCATCGTCGACCGCCCCGTAATCCAGTACGTGGTCAACGAAGCGGTCAAGGCCGGTATCCGTGACATCGTGCTGGTGACCCATGCCAGCAAGAGCGCCATCGAGAACCACTTCGACAAGCACTTCGAGCTCGAAGCCACGCTCGAGGCCAAGGACAAGCAGGAACTGCTCGACGAGCTTAAGGCCATCGTTCCCGATGACGTCAACATCATAAGCGTACGCCAGCCCGAGCCGCTGGGTTTGGGGCATGCCGTGCTCTGCGCGCGTCCGGTCATCGGCGAGGAAGAGGCCTTCGCGGTGCTGTTGCCCGACGTGCTGGTGGATGACGAGGGGCTGCCGCGCAACGACTTGGCCGGCATGATCGATGCCTACGAGACCACTGGGCGCTCGCAGCTCATGGTGGAGGAAGTGCCCTGGGAAAACGTGCACAAGTACGGCATCGTGAATCCCGATGGGAAGCCGCCGGCAGCCGGCGAGTCTTGCCGCCTGGCCGGTGTGGTCGAGAAACCCAGCCGTGAAGAGGCCCCTTCCAACCTGGCCGTCATTGGCCGCTATGTGCTTCCGGGCAGCATCTTTGCCCTGCTGGCCGAGACGCCGCCGGGAGCGGGGAACGAAATACAGTTGACCGACGCCATCGAGACCTTGCGTCAGCGTGACGGTGTGGATGCCTGGCGCATGAACGGCAAGACCTACGATTGCGGTCATCAGCTCGGCTATCTCGAGGCCACGCTGGTCTACGCCCGTCGCCACCCTCGTTTCGGCGAAGGCTTTCGCGAATTACTGACGCGCTATAGCAAAGCGGAGTGAGTGCCATGCGTATACAGATTCATGGCAGCGAGCTTGCAGCGGCCACGGCCGCCGCTGCCCTTTCCTGGGTCGGCCATCAGGTGCGCTGGGTGCCGCATGCTTCGATGCGCTGGCCCGCCCTCAAGACGGCGCACTGGCTGCGGCGGGAGCCAGATCTTCTCGAGCGTCTCGAGGAAGGCTTGGAGCAGGGCACCCTGAGCCTGGCCAACGGTGAGGGTGTCGATCCGGGTGGACGCCTCGATATTCTCTGGCTCGCGCTGTCGCCGGAGCAGCGCGAAGAGGCCGACGAGCTGGTAACCGAGGTCGCTGACGGTCAGGATGGTGAGCTTGTTCTGGTCAACAACTCCACCTTTCCCGTCGGTGAAACCGAACGCCTGGAAGGTCTTCTCGGTGGCAAGGGCCGACGCGCCGTCGCGCTGGTCGACATGATCGAAGAGGGTCGCGCCTGGGACAGCTTCACTCGCCCTGGCCGCTGGCTCCTGGGCTGTGACGACGAGCGTGCAGAGGCTCAGGTGAGGGAGGTGCTGCGCGCCTTCAATCGACGCCGGGACGTCATGCAGCTCATGCCGCGCCGTGCCGCCGAGCTGACCAAGCTGGCGACGATCGGCATGCTCGCCACCCGCATCAGCTACATGAACGAGATTGCCGGTCTTGCCGACAGTCTGGGCGTCGATGTGGAATACGTGCGCCAGGGGATGGGGGCCGACTCCCGTATCGGCTACGAATATCTCTACCCGGGCTGTGGCTTCGGCGGACCGCACTTCTCCCGTGACCTGATGCGCCTGGCCGATGTACAGGAGGCCAGCGGGCGTCATTCCGCGCTGATCGAACAGGTCCTGGACATCAACGAGCAGAAAAAGGAGACGCTGTTCCGTAAGCTCTGGACCCACTTCCATGGCCAGCTCGAGGGCCGTACTGTGGCGATCTGGGGTGCCGCCTTCAAGCCGGGCTCCGCGCGTATCGACCACGCACCGGTGCTGACCCTGCTGCGTGCGCTATGGGCGCAGGGGGTTCGTGTGCAGCTGCACGATCCTGCCGCCACCCCGGCACTTCAGGCCGAAGTGGGTGACCACCCGCTGCTGACGCTGTTCGACGGTGACCCCTACGCTGCCTGCGAGAACGCCGATGCGCTGATGCTCATCACCGAGTGGAAACACTATTGGAATCCTGACTGGTCTCGGCTGGCCGGATCTCTGCGTGAGCGGTTGCTGCTGGATGGGCGTAACATCTACGATCCTGCCCACGTGGCCGGCTGGGGTTTGGTCTATCGCGGTATTGGCCGCCGTGCCGAGCCGCTGGAGCAACCTGCGGCACGTTGAGATGGTAGTGTGCGCGTAGGCGCGCAACCTGCTTACAATGGTGAAGCGCCTGCCGCATCTGCCAACGAGGAGTTCGACATGCCCGAAGCGCGTCCTTCCGAGCGACGTCCCATCGTGCCCGATCCCGATACCAGCCTGACAAGGCCGCGCCGAGCGTCCTACTCCCAGCCCCGCCTATGGCCGCTCAAAATGACCATACTCCTCTTGCTGGCCATGCTGCTCGGCCTGGCTTGGTTTGGCTGGCAGGAGCGAGAGCGCCTGAACCAACACCTGGCTCAAGTGACATCCGAGATGTCGAACGTGCATGCCCGCTTCGATGCCGAAGAGGGCCGTGGGGACAACCTCCAACAGCTCGAATCTCGACTCTCTGCGCTGGCAGACCATGCCGAATCGCTCGTTGCTCGCATGGCTAGCCTGGAAGTCGAGGTCCAGCAGGTCACCGAGCGGGACGGTTCACGATTCGGGGCCGTCGATGAGCGCGTCGACGACATCGCTCAGCGCGTCGACGATCTCTCCCAGAATGTCGAACGTATGGTGTCCGAAGCCGAGAATCGCGAAGCCGTGCTCCAGGCCGTTCGCTCTTCGCTAAATGCAATCGAACGGGCAGGCGAAGAGGGGCGTGTAGCCTTGGCGGCAAGAATCGATACACTGGCAGAAGGCGATCAAAGTGTTGTACAACTTGCTGAGGATCTGCAGAACGTGCAGGAAGCGCTGGCGGAAGAGCAGCGCAGCGTGAGAGCATCCTATGACGAACGGCTCGAAGCCCTCGATCGACAAGTTGCACAACTCTTTGAGCAGCAGCGTGTCGAATTCGATGAGGCCATGCAAACGCGCGAAGCCGAATTGAGCGAGCGTCTCGACTCGCTGGAAGCTAGCATTGAAGCAGGTGCCGACGACGATGCCTCAGAGGCGGTCGAAGCCCTGCAGGCCAGGTTGGCCGGCATTGAGACGGAGCTTCGCGAGCTGCGTCAGGAGCAGCTGTCGCTCAACGCAGGGCTGGAAGCCCTTAGGTAGTATGGCCGGAGCTCGAGACGCTCCGGCGGTAGTCAAGACGGGAAGCCGTAGATATGGAAAGAGGCGTGTTTGCACGCGTGATGGCGGCGGCCTTGGGTCTTGGCATAGCGCATGGCGCATTGGCCCTCGAGGCAAGGATCGACGGTGTCGAGGGTGCTGTCGCCGAGAACATCAGCCACTATCTCAGCGAAGTGGATGCCGTTCAGTACGACCGTCGCCGTCTGGAAGGTGAAGTGATGCGCCGCACCCGTGAAGCCATGCGGGTGTATGGTTACTACGAGCCGAGGATTCAGCCCCGTCTCGACGAGCGCGAGCCACCGCGTTACGTCGATCTGGCCATCGACTCCGGTCCGCAGGTGATCGTTGAGGTGCTCGAGGTACGCCTCGAAGGCCAGGCTGCGCGGGATGAGCCATTTCGCGACACCGTCGACAGCCTGACACTTCAGGTTGGCGATCCTCTACTTCATGCGCCCTGGGATCGCATGCGCAGCCGCCTCGCCAATCTGGCGCTGGAGCGCGGCTACTTCGGCTGGAGTTTCACCGATCGGCGCATGGAAGTGCGGCCTTTCGACGAGAGCGCCAGGCTTTATCTGACCCTCGACAGCGGACCGCGCTATGCATTCGGCAACATCACGCTGCGTGGCCACCATATCGTGGAAGAGCGCTTGCGCAACCTGGCGCCTTTCGAGCCTGGCGAGCCTTACCTTGCGGGCCAGGTTGCCCTCTATGCCCAGCGCCTGGGACAGACCAACTGGTTCAGTTCGGTAAGCGTACGCCCTCGGCTCGATGCCAGGCGCGAGCTTGCCATCGCACCGCCGACGCTGGGCTGGTGGAACATGGTCACCACCGAGGGCGAGGCGGCGCTGCCGCAGGCGCCAACCATGCGGGCCGCCATGGCCAGCGGTCCAACGGTCTCTGCCATGGCACTGGCCGGTGTCTCGCGCCTGCATGCCCCCGAGCAACCCAACATGCCGATCGATGTGTCGCTGGTTCCGGCGGATCGTCACCAGTTCGAAACCGGTATCGGCTACGCCACCGACGTCGGGCCACGCCTGCACTTCGGCTGGGATCAGCCGTGGATCAACCGCTACGGCCACAGTCTCGAGCACGATCTGTCGCTATCAATGCCGGAGCAGCAGTTTACCGGCACCTATCTGATGCCCCTCGACGATCCCTTGCGCGACCAGTATCGGTTTCAGTACGGCTTGCGTCATCGTGACAACCAGGACACACGTACCAGCGAGCTGACCCTCGAAGGCGCTCGGCGCTGGGAATTCGACAACCACTGGGTGCAGACACTGTTCGTGCGTGCCACCTATGAGGACTTCACTCAGGGCGGCGAGGCCGAGAGCGTGTTCCTCTACTACCCGGGCGTAAGCTGGTCACGCACGCGAACTCGCAACCCACGCTTCCCCACCTGGGGGGATCGTCAACGCATCGCCTTCGAGTACTCCGATACGGCCTGGGGCTCTGACGCCACTTTTCTGCGCATGACGGGCAACACCGAATGGATTCGCATGTTCGGGGACAATCTGCGCTTCGTGTCCCGGCTGGCTATCGGGGCCATCGAAACCGATGATTTCTCCCAGATACCGCCTTCACTGCGTTTCTTCACCGGCGGCGATCGTTCGGTGCGCGGCTACGGTTATGAAACCCTTGCACCACGCAATGAAGAGGGGCTGCTACGCGGTGGCCAGCAGATGCTGGCTGGCAGCCTCGAGCTCCAGCACCGCGTGCGCGGCAACTGGTGGGGGGCCGCCTTCATCGACAGCGGCGATGCGTTCGACAACTGGGGGCCGGATACGCTCAATACCGGTGCTGGCCTGGGCGTGCGGTGGATCTCGCCTGTGGGCCCGGTACGCTTTGATATTGCTCACCCCTTCGATGACGAGGAGAACTCGTGGCGTCTGCACTTCGCCATCGGCCCGGAATTTTGAGAACACGCCTGCTGCTCTGGTCGCTGCTGCGTCTGTTCATCCTGCTACCCCTGCTGGCTATCGGAGTGCTGTTCCTCGTGCTCGGCCTTGCGCTGTCGCCCTGGGGGGCCAACCTGCTGCTGGAAGAAGGCGCCAAGCGCGGCTTCTATCAGTTGGAGAGTTTCGAGGGTGCGCCGCTCGATCGCCTGGTGCTGCACGGCTTCCAAATCGAGGCGGGGCCTGCCGAGATAGCGGCCGAGCGACTCGAGCTCGTCTGGGCTGACGACTGCCTGTTGCGTGGCCGCCTGTGTATCGAGCGGCTGGCCATGCAAGGCGGGCAGGTGCGACTGCAACCGGGCGAGGATCAAGGCGCGATGGAGCGGGAACAAGAGCCGGCCGAGGC
The DNA here is from genome assembly GCF_057473365.1 of Halomonas sp. TH-94. Classification (NCBI taxonomy): domain Bacteria; kingdom Pseudomonadati; phylum Pseudomonadota; class Gammaproteobacteria; order Oceanospirillales; family Halomonadaceae; genus Halomonas; species Halomonas sp. TH-94. Next base: position 3,100 of record NZ_JBYCKL010000041.1, on the reverse strand, counting down.
GGGCGATCCCTTGCGGCTGCCGCTGCCCGTGGAGCTGCGCGAGCTGGTACTGGATGATACCCGAGTGCTGCTGGCTGACGGCACGCAGATCGACCTTGCCAATCTGACCACGGCCGCTCAGGCGGCGGGTTCTCGACTGGAGCTGGAAGCCACCCGCGCCGAAGGGCTGCGTGTCCGACTGCCCACCAGTCCCGAAACGCCTGCTGATCCCGAGGCAGGGGCAGGAGAGGCGGCACCGCATCCCTCACCGGTGGGACAGGACGTTGGGCAGGAGATGACGCCTGCGCCGTTCCGTTTCCCCCTTCAGATCGAGGCCCCCGAGCTCGACCTGAATGATGTGGTCGTGCGGCTGGGCGACGGCACGCAGATAGCGTGGCACACCTTGCATACCGGCCTCGAGGCCGAAGGTGACCATCTGCAGGTGCTGCCGACTCGGCTGGAGCGGTTGCGTGTGGATATCCCGCTACGAGGACCGGAGCAGTTGGCTCTCGAACGGTCGGCAGATGCGGCGGTGTTGAGCCGGGAGGCGCTGGCATCGGCTCAGGCGGTTCGGCAGACCGAAGCGGAAGTGCTCGAGGCGGAAACCCCGCTCGAAGAGCGCGAGCGCATCGAACTGCCCGAAGTGACCTTGCCGTTCGGCGTGTCCGCGCCGCGTATTCATCTGGAGGACATCGCAGTGCGCGGGCCGGTGGATTATGACCTGCGCCATCTGACTCTCGCCCTGGAGGCCAGTGGGCGGGAAGTCGAGATCTTCGCTCTGGAAGCGTCCAGCCTGGATGCGGATGTGAGTCTCAGCGCTCGTGTCGAGCTTCATGGCGACTACCCGCTCGAGGCGCGTCTCGAAACGGCCCTGTGGCTCCCGGAGCTACTCCCCGAACTGGCCGGGCAGCGTCTCGACCTGAGACTGGATGGCACCCTGGCTCAGCTCGATGCCGAACTCATCGCACGCGGTCCGGTGGACGCTCGACTGACCGCGCAAGTGGATGCCCTGGACCCCGAGCTGCCATTCACCGCCAGGGCCGGCAGCGAACTACTGCAGTGGCCATTGCCCATGGCCATTGCCCATGCCGAAGACGATGAAGACTTCCGCGACCCCTTTGTGGTCGAGGACCTCGATCTGCGGCTCTCGGGCTCTCTGAGCCAGTATGCCGCTTCGCTGTCGATGCATGTCGAAGGGCCCGATGTTCCCCTGACGAGAATTGCGCTCTCGGGCACTGGCGATCTTGGCCACTTCGCCTGGACACCGCTTTCGCTGAGCCTTGGCAACGCCTCGGTTGTCAGTCGAGGACGGGTGGAGTGGCAAGATGGCCTGGCGCTGGATGCCACGGCGCGCCTCGACAACCTGAACCCGGGTCAATTTACCGATGCCATGGAAGGTCGACTGAGCGGCAACCTGGATATCGCCTTCCGCCAGACGGATGAGGGTTGGCAGCTGCAGGTGCCTCGGCTGGCCATCGATGGAGTGCTGCAGGAGCTGCCGCTGTCGCTGCGGGCGCGGTTGGCCGGTGACAGCGATATGCGCTGGCAGGTCCGGGAGTTCGATTTTCGCCAGGGGCAGAACCGTATCACCGCCGAGGGCGCCGTCTCGGAGCAGCGCATGGACCTGAGCGGTGACATCTCCCTCACCGAACTCGGCAGCCTGCACGATGAGCTCAGCGGAAGCCTGTCCGGACGTTTCCGCACTGCGGGCACTGTCGAGAGGCCTCGCCTGGTTCTCGATCTTCAGGGCAGGGAGCTGGCGTTTGCCGATAACCGCCTCGAAGCGCTGCAGCTCACCGGCAGCGTGCAGGGGCTGGACGACCCGGAACTCGACGTGAATCTCGCCATCGAGCGTCTGAATGCCGGCGGCCAGCGATTCGATGAGGTAACGCTGGCCTTGGGCGGTCGGCTTTCGTCGCATCGCGCCGAGCTGACGGCGATTGCCGGGCGGGGCATGCCGCTCTCGCGGGCGTCACTGGCTCTCGAAGGGGGCCTGAGCAGCGATAGCCAGCGCTATACCGGCCGCATCGACCCGCTTGAAATCGATACCGACTACGGTGAAATGCGCCTGGACGACCCGATCGCTTTCAGTGCCAATCTGACTACCGGCCGGGCTCAGGTACAGCCGTTCTGTCTGCGTCGCGAACAGGGCGGCCGACTGTGCCTGGAGGATACTCTCCAGGCCGGCGCCGATCAGGGGCAGGCCAGCCTGACGTTGCGTGAGCTGCCCATGGAGATGCTCAATGAATGGCTGCCTGAGGATTGGCGTGCCAGCGGCCAGACCGACCTGCAGCTGCAGGCACGCTGGCGGCAGGGCGGCAACCAGTGGAACGTCGAGGCGGACCTCGCCAGCCGGCTGAGCCTCCAGGGAGTCGATATCTACGGCCAGCCCTGGACGATGCCGGAGAGCCGCCTCGAGATGCAACTCGATGCCAGCCAGGCACGCACGGCGTTCAACCTCGACCTTGGACTCGGCGATGCCGGCCGCCTGCAGCTTGACATCGGGCTTGACGATCCGCTGGGCGCCGGTGAGCTCGAGGGGAGCCTGGTATTGGATCGCCTCGATCTGTCGCGCTATCGGACCCTGGCTGCCGGGCTCGACATGCTGGAAGGTATCGTCAGCGGCCGGGTGGACGTCTCGGGCAGCCGGGACAACCCGAGCCTCGACGGTGCGCTCGAGCTGACGGGCCTGCGTGCCTCGGGCCTCGATGTGCCGCTTATCGTCGAGGATGGCCGCATACGTATCGAATTCACCGGCGATGGGGCACGCATCATGGGTTTCGTCGCCAGCGATGAAGGGCGCTTGGTGATCGACGGTAATGCCAGTTGGCCGTCGCTCGACGACTGGCGTATTGCGGTCGACCTCGACGGTACGCGCCGACCGCTGCTGGTGACTCTGCCTCAATTCGGCCGCTTGCGAGTCGCGCCGGAAATCGCCGTGCGCATCAACCCTCAGGCGCTGCAGGTACGTGGCGACGTCCGTGTGCCCTGGGCACGTCTTGAAGTCGGCGAAGCTCCCCCGGCGGCGGTCAGCCCCAGCCCCGACGAGATCATCATCACGCGTCGTGACGAGGCGCGGGCACAGCGGCAAGAGGAACTCGTCGCGACGAGCGGCGATGAT
>NZ_JBYCKL010000040.1:0-93983 GCF_057473365.1 Halomonas sp. TH-94 | reverse complement strand
TCGCGTACCTTGAATGACGATAAGCATAAAACGAAGCGGCATGTATTGACCTGGAGCAGGTTTGTGGCCACCTCGGTTTTGAAGCCCGTTGTGCGCTGCCGTATTCCCTGTTCTAGGCTCTAGCTGTGTGTCGAGGTGAAATGCGTCACGACATGTCCAGGATGGACGTGATCGGAAGCACAACAACAGCACCCTAGTGTGCTTACGCATCCCTTGAGACGTGAACTCTTACGCGCCAAGAGGCATACGTCATGGAGCTTGATCCCGTACTGCTATCGCGAATGCAATTCGCCTTCGTCGTTTCCTTTCATGCCATCTTCCCCGTCTTCACGATCGGACTGGCATCCTATATCACCGTGCTGCACGCGCTCTTCTACAAGACCCGCAATCCGGCCTGGGATCGCCTGGCCTACCTGTGGACCAAGGTGTTCGCCGTGGCCTTCGGCATGGGGGTGGTGTCCGGGATCGTGATGTCGTTCCAGTTCGGTACCAACTGGAGCAACTTCTCCCAGGCCAGTGCCAACTTCATCGGGCCGCTGTTGAGCTACGAGGTGGTGACGGCCTTCTTCCTGGAAGCCGCCTTCCTTGGTGTGCTGCTTTTCGGACGTGGCCGGGTGCCGCAGGGGGTGCACCTTTTCGCTGCCGCCATGGTGGCCCTTGGCACCTTCATCTCGACCTTCTGGATCCTTGCCGCCAACAGCTGGATGCACACGCCGGCTGGGGTCGACTTCGTCGACGGTACGTTCCGCGTCACCTCCTGGATCGAAGCGATCTTCAACCCCTCGTTTCCGTATCGCTTCGCGCACATGGCAATGGCCTCGTTCATCACCGGCGGCTTCGTGGTTGCCGGCGTCAGCGCCTGGTATCTGCTGATCGGCCGCGATGTCGAAGCCAATCGCAAGGCGCTGTCGATGTGCCTGTGGATGCTGCTGGTGCTGACGCCGGCTCAGGCCTTCGTGGGTGACCTGCACGGTCTGAATACCCTGGAGTACCAGCCGACCAAACTGGCCGCCATGGAGGGTAACTGGGAAACCAAGGAGGGCGCGCCATTCCTGCTGTTCGCCTGGCCGGACCAGGCGGCGCAGCAGAACCGCTTCGAAATCGGTATTCCCTACGCCGCGAGTCTGATCCTGACGCATGAGCTCTATGGCGAAGTGCCGGGCATTCTCGAGTCACCACCCGAAGAGCAGCCACCCGTCGCCCTGGTGTTCTGGTCCTTCCGGGTGATGATCGGCATCGGCTTCCTGATGATCGCGGTATCGCTGGCGGGCCTCTGGCTGCGTCGGGGGGGCAGGCTCTATCACGCACGACGTTATCTCAACGTGCTGCGAGTGATGTCGGTGACCCCCTTCGTGGCCGTTCTCGCCGGCTGGGTCACCACCGAGTCGGGCCGTGCGCCATGGCTGGTATACGGCATCATGACCCATGCCGAAGGGGTTACGCCCTCGCTGACCGGTGGCATGGCGCTGTTCACGCTGATCGGCTACGTGCTGGTGTACGGCATCATCTTCTATGCCGGTACCTACTACCTGACCCGGGTAATCCGCTACGGGATGCAGCCGAAGGATGAGGACAAGCTGGTGGACGATTTCGAGACGCCCAAGCGGCCCTTCTCAGCCACCTCGACACCCTTCGACGACAATCCCGCCAAAGGGGAGGGCTGAGCCATGGAAATGTTCGATCTATCTCTGATATGGGCGCTGATCATCGGCTTCAGCATCATGATGTACGTGCTGATGGACGGCTTCGACCTGGGGCTCGGCATTCTGTTTCCCTTCGCGCCCGACGAAGATGCCCGCGATGTCATGATGAACACGGTGGCGCCGGTGTGGGATGGCAACGAAACCTGGCTGGTGCTGGGAGGCGCTGGACTCTTGGCTGCCTTCCCCCTGGTCTACACGGTATTCCTGCCGGCACTCTATATCGGCGTGTTCCTGATGTTGGCGGGATTGGTGTTTCGCGGTGTCTCTTTCGAGCTGCGCTTCAAGTCGCGTCGCGACCAGCGTAACCGCAGGCTCTGGAACATGGCTTTCAGCATCGGCTCGGCGGTAGCTGCCTTTGCCCAGGGGGCCGTCGTCGGCACCTATATCCAGGGCTTCGAGACCCAGGACGGCGTTTTCGTCGGCGGCGCCTTCGACTGGCTCACACCGTTCACGGTGCTGACCGGTATCGGCATCATGGTGGGCTATGCGCTGCTGGGCACCACCTGGCTGATCCTCAAGTCGGAGGGGTACATTCAGGCCTGGGCCTACAAGCTCACGCCGCCGCTGCTGCTGGCGGTGCTGGTGATCTTCGGCATCATCAGCATCTGGACGCCGCTGGTCAACGACGTGGTATGGGATCGCTGGTTCGGCCACCTGCAGGTGATATGGATCCTGCCGGCGTTGACCCTGCTGTGCATGTACGGGGTGTTCTGGGCGGTGCGCCGCCAGCGCGAACTGCTGCCGTTCATGGCCACGCTGGGCATGTTTTTCTTTACCTACCTGGGGCTGGTCGTGAGCAAGTGGCCCTGGCTGGTGCCGCCCAACTACACCATCTGGGACGCCGCTTCGGCGCCGGAATCGCAGCTGTTCCTGCTGATCGGCGTGCTGTTCGTGCTGCCCTTCGTGTTGGGCTACACCTTCTGGTCCTACTGGGTGTTCCGCGGCAAGGTGCGGGCCGGCGAGGGCTATCACTGAGCCCATGAAGCACGACATCACCGCGTCGCCGCGTCGCTGGCTGGCGGCCCATGCCGCCAGTCAGCGCGGTTGGCTGGGCCTGGCTGCCCTGGCCGGGATTGCAGCAGGGGCCATGACGATTGCCCAGATGGCGCTGCTGGCCTGGATCGTCAGTCGCCTGCTCGTCGTTGGCGAGCCACTGGCAGCATTGACCTGGGCCTTTCTGGCCCTGGTTGCGGTGCTGCTCCTGCGTGGGCTGTGCCAATGGGGTCATGAAGCGGCCGGCCAGGAGGCCAGCCTGCGCATTCGGCGGGCGGTTCGCCGCGAACTGCTCGATCATCTCGACGCCATGGGGCCGGTCCGCGTGGGCGGGCGCCACTCGGGGGGGCTTGCCAGCCAGCTGGTCGAACATGTCGAGGCGTTGGACGGCTACTTCGCTCGCTTTCTTCCCCAGCTTCGCCTGAGCGTGGCCATCCCGCTGCTCATTCTCGCCGTGGTGCTGTGGCTCGATTGGCTGGCGGCGCTGTTCCTGCTGCTGGCAGCTCCTCTGATACCGCTGTTCATGGCCCTGGTGGGCATGGGGGCGGAGCGCCTCAACCGCGACCAGTTCGTGGCCGTCAGCCGGCTCTCGGGACACTTCCTCGACCGGGTGCGAGGAATCGCCACGCTGCAGCTGTTCCACCGTACGGCTCAGGCCGGTGCCGAAGTTCATGACGCGGCGGAGGAGTATCGGCGCCTGAGCATGCGTACCCTCAGGGTGGCGTTTCTCTCGTCGGCGGTACTCGAATTCTTCGCCTCGGTGGCGATTGCCGTCGTTGCCATCTATGTGGGTTTCGGCCTGCTCGGCTATATCGACTTCGGTCCGGCCGCGGAGCTGACGCTGTTCAGCGGCTTGCTCGTCCTATTGCTGGCGCCGGAGTTTTTCCAGCCCCTGCGCACTCTGGCACAGCACTACCACGACAGGGCGGCGGCGCTTGGTGCGGCGGAGGGCATGCTGACGCTGCTCGGTGAGCCCGTTCGTTCCACGAGCGAGACGCAAGCGCAGGCGCCGGCTCGACATCGGCTGGTAGCGCTCGAGGACGCCACGCTTACTCACCCAGGTCGGGGCCGGGTGCTCGGCCCGCTCAGCGTTGCCGTCTCACCTGCCGAAACGCTGGTGGTTACGGGCCCGTCGGGCGCCGGAAAGTCGGCGCTGTTGCAGCTGCTGGCGGGCTTCGTCACGCCCGACGACGGCACCCGCCATGCCCAGGCTGGGCTCAAGCTGGCCTGGATGGATCAGCGCCCGGTACTGATTCACGGCAGCCTCGCCGACAATTTGCGCCTGGCCGCACCCGAGGCGAGCGACGACGAACTTTGGCACGCGCTAGCGCTTGCCGGCCTGGACGAGTTCGTCTCGCAGCTTCCCGCCGGGCTCGCCACGCCGCTGGGCGAACGCGGGGCCGGTCTTTCCGGCGGCCAGGCACAGCGGCTGGCGCTGGCGCGAATTTTTCTCTCCGATGCCGATCTGGTGCTGCTCGACGAACCGACCGCAAGTCTCGACGAGTCGACCGAGGCGGGAGTCATCGAATCGCTGCGCCGACTTGCCGATGAGGGCAGGGCGCTGGTGATCGCGACCCACCATCCGGCGCTGATGGCCATGGCGAGCCGAAAGGTAGCGCTGCTCGAAGGCCTGCCCCAGCCGCAGTCGATAGAAGGGCACAGCGATGAGTGACAATCGACTTGGGGTTACGCTTGCTCCCTGGCTGCGCCTGATGGCGCGTCGGCGCCGACGGCTTGTCATCGGCGTGGCGTTACTGGCGGCCACGCTGTTCTCGGCTGTGGCCCTGCTGGCACTATCGGGTTGGTTCATTGCCGCCAGTGCTTTGACCGGTATGGCGCTGGCTGCCGGGCTCGCCGTTAGCCTGGACGTCTACGTTCCAGGGGGCGGAATACGCTTTTTCGCGCTCAGTCGTACCGTGGCCCGCTATGCGGAGCGCCTCTACAACCACGATACCGTGCTGCGTCTGCTGGCCGATCTGCGCAGTCGCCTGTTCGCTGCCATGGCCAGGCTCGATGACCGGACGCTGGCGCGGCAGCGGGCCAGCGACTGGCTCAATCGATTGACCGCCGACATCGACACCCTCGACAGCCTCTACCTGCGGCTGTTGGCTCCACCAGCGGTGGCCCTGGTAGCCGTTCTGCTGCTGTGCGCCTTCCTGGCGCTGTGGGTGCCCGCAGCGGGGCTGGCAGTGGCGGCAATCCTGCTGCCTGCCTGGGCTTGGCTCGTGGCCGGTCAGGCGTGGCTGGGCATGGCGTCGAGCCGGCGCCAGGTAGGGTATCTCCAGCGCTTGCGCAGCCAGGCGATCGATCATCTGGGCGGCATGGCCGAACTCGAGGCCTACCGCAGTCGGGAGTGGCATCGACGCGATTTCGGCCAGCGCGAAGAGGCGCTTTATCGCGATCAGCGTCGTACCGGCCGGGTGGCGGGCTTCGGTATCGCCCTAGCCAACTTGACGGTCGGGCTGAGCATGGTGGCAGCGCTGTGGCTGGCAGCCTCGGCCTGGCAGCAGGACATGATCAGCGGCGCGGTGATGGTCATGCTGCCGTTGGCGGTGCTGGCTCTCGGTGAAGCCTTGGCGCTGCTTCCCGCCGCATTCACCCAGCTGGGTGCCACCCGTGGCGCCGCCGAGCGACTCAATGACGTGGAACGCGCCAGGAGCGAGCTCGGTACGGGCAGCCTGTGTCTGGCCGAGGGCCCCTTGTCCATTCGCTTTAACGACGTCAGCCTTCGCTACCCCGGTGCATTGACTCAGGCACTGCGCAATGTCGATTTTTCCATGGCCCCTGGAGAACGCCTCGCCCTGACCGGCGTCTCCGGTGCCGGCAAGAGCAGCGTAGCGGCGCTGTTGACCCGTCGCATGCCGCCCAGTGAAGGCGAGCTGTCCATTGGCGGCGTGCCGCTGGATCAGATCGAGGAGCGCTCGCTGCGTGAGCGCGTGGCGATTCTCGGGCAGCGCATCGATCTGTTTCAGGACAGCCTGGCCACCAACCTGAGGGTGGCGGCACCGGAAGCCGACGATGACAGCCTGTGGCAGGCGCTTGCCTGGGTCGAGCTGGCATCATGGGCGGAAGGTTTGCCGCAGGGGTTGGCCACGCAGGTGGGTGAGGGCGGCCGGGCCCTTTCAGGCGGGCAGGCGCGTCGCCTGGCGCTGGCTCGCCTGTGGCTGCGGGATCCGGGGCTGGTCATCCTCGACGAGCCCTTTTCCGGCCTCGATGCGACTACGGTTTCGCGCCTTTCGCCGCGGCTCGACCGATGGCTGGAAGGGCGCAGTGTGATCTATCTGGTCCATCAGCTCGGCGACGGGGCATTCGACCCGCCCGGCATCACTCGGGAGTGCCGTCTGGAACAGGGCCGACTGACCGTTTGCGCAAACTCGCCCGATCCATCAGGATAAGGAAATAAAGGCGACGAGGTGCACCATGCGCGATTTCCTCAAGCGGCTGCCCAAGGCCGAACTACACCTGCACATAGAAGGTTCGCTGGAACCCGAGCTGATGTTTGCCCTGGCGCGACGCAACAACATCGCGCTGCCCTACGACTCGGTCGATGCCGTTCGTGCAGCCTATGACTTCGAGGACCTCTCCTCATTCCTCGACCTCTACTACCAGGGCATGAGCGTCCTCAGGCGCAGCGAGGACTTCCACGACCTGGCCATGGATTACTTTCGTCGTGCCCATGCCGAGGGAGTGGTCCACGTCGAGATGCATTTCGACCCCCAGGCGCACCTGGCCCGCGGGATCGAGCTCGATGTCGTGATGGAGGGGTTGAACCTGGCCCAGCGCGAGGCCGAGCGCGAGCTGGGGATGTCCACGGCCCTGATCATGGCCTTTCTGCGTGACCGCCCCGCCGAGGAGGCGATGCAGGTGCTCGAGAGCGCAGCACCCTATTGGGAGATGCTCGATGCCGTGGGGCTCGACAGCGCCGAGCGCGGTCATCCGCCGTCGAAATTCGTCGACGTCTTCCAGCGTGCCAAGATGCTGGGGATTCCTCGCGTCGCCCACGCCGGTGAAGAGGGCCCGCCCGAGTACATCCGCGAAGCCCTCGACCTGCTCGACGTCTGCCGTATCGATCATGGGGTACGCTGCCTCGAAGACCCTGCGCTGGTCACACGTCTGCGTGACGAGGGCGTAGTGCTGACGGTCTGCCCGCTCTCCAACGTACGTCTCAAGGTGGTGGAGCGCATCGAGGACCATCCCTTGCCGCAGCTGCTTGAAGCCGGCCTGCGGCTGACGCTCAATTCGGACGACCCCGCCTATTTCGGGGGCGGCATGCTGGATAACTTCATCGCCTGCCACGAGGCCTTCGATTGGTCGCGGGAGACCTTCATTCAGCTTGCCGGCACCGCCATCGAGTCCGCTTTCATGAGCGACAGGCGCCGGCTCGAGCTGCATCAGCAGCTGGCTGCCAGCGTCTGAGCCAACGAAAACCCCCGGCGCGAGCCGGGGGTTAGCCGATGTACTGCTTGTCGTTCCCTTGTTTCTTCCCTGCGTACCGGTCGCCTTACGGCAGTGCCGGCACCTCGAACTCAGGCATCTTGCCGGTCAGTGTATGCAGGAAGGCGGTGATGTCGGCAATCTCGTTCTCTTCGAACTGGCGATTGAGCATCTCGCTACCCATGATGGCCACGGCTTCCTCGAGAGTCTCGGTGGCGCCGTTGTTCATGTACGGGTAGGTCACGCCCACGTTGCGCAGCGTCGGTGTGCGGAACTTGTACATGTCGGCTTCATCGCCGGTCACGTCGAAACGTCCCACGTCGGTGGAGCCGGGCACCTGAATCGCCCAGAAGTTGCTGTCGGTCAGCGCCGGGCCGCTGTGACAGGCGATACAGCCGGTGTCGACGAAGGCCTGCATGCCACGCTTCTCCTGGTCGTTGAGCGCATTCATGTCGCCGCGCAGATAACGATCGAAGGGCGAGTTCGGCGTGTTCAGGGTGCGCTGGAAGCTGGCCAGGGCCATGGCCAGGTTTTCCTTGTTGATCGGGTTGTCGTCGCCGGGGAAGGCTTCGGCGAACTTCTCCTGATACAACTCGAACCCATCCAGACGCTCCAGGGCCGCGTCGAGGTCCATGGCCATTTCGATGTCGGCCTGGATCGGGCCGAGCGCCTGGCCTTCGAGATCGGGCTCGCGGCCATCCCAGAACTGGGCACCGAGGAAACCCGAGTTGAGCACCGTGGGCGTGTTACGGTCGCCGATCTGGCCGTCGTGGCCGGTGGCGCGCGGAATGCGGTCGCTCCAGCCCAGCGCCGGGTTATGGCAGGTGGCGCAGCTGATCACGCCGCTGGAAGAAATGCGCGGCTCGAAGAACAGCATGTTGCCCAGTTCCACCTTCTCCTCGGTCAGCGAGTTGTGCGCCGGAATCGGCGGCAGGTGGGGCAGCGGCTGGAAGCGGTCGCGGTAGTCGCCGAGGCCGTCGTCGGCGGCCACGCCGGTTGCCGCCAACGCGGCGCTCAGCGACACTGCGGCAGCGATAAGAGCCGGCCGGGCGAGAGCTTGATGAATCATGGCGAATCCCCTTGGTTGCAAGCTAGAGACAGTTTTAGCCTGAATTGCAACATCAGGTTACGGTCCCCTCTTGAGACGTATCAACCCAGTAAAACAGTCGGAATGGACGCCTCGTTGAGGTGGATCAAGTTTTCTTCACTCCCGCCGCCGAAGAGGTGACATACGCTTGTTTCAGCGGCGAAGGTATGGTCTTTTCAGACGCCTTCGGGAGGAGCCGAGATGACGCGCTATCGCTATCCATTGCTGCCGGAATCGGAAGTGACGCCACGCGAGCCGTTGACGTCCCGCCGTCGCTTTCTCAACGGCAGTCTCGCCCTGGGGGCCGCTGCCATCGCCCCTGGCCTGCTCTGGCCTCGCTCGTCCTCTGCCTGGCAGGGGGCGCTTGCAGCACGCATCGACTCGCAGCTGCCCAGCCATGACCTGGCCGGCGGCGAAGCCCCGACCTCGCTGCGCGACATCACCACCTACAACAACTTCTATGAACTGGGCACCGGCAAGCGGGACCCGGAGATCTACGCACACCAGCTGGTCACCGACCCCTGGTCGCTGACCATCGATGGGGAAGTGGACAAGGCCGGCACCTTCGCTCTCGAGGACGTCCTCAAGCATCAGGATCTTGAGGAGCGCATCTACCGCCTGCGCTGCGTCGAGGCATGGTCGAAGGTGGTGCCGTGGATCGGCTTTCCGCTGGCGAACCTGCTCAAACGCCATGAGCCGACGTCGCGTGCCCGCTACGTGGTGTTCGAATCGATTCACGACCCCGATAACCTGCGCGGCCAGCGACGCAGCGTGCTCGACTGGCCCTACCGCGAGGTGCTGCGCATCGACGAGGCCATGCATCCGCTGACCCTGCTGGCAGTGGGGCTATACGGCGAGGTGCTGCCCAATCAGAGCGGCGCGCCCATTCGCCTGGTGGTGCCGTGGAAGTACGGCTTCAAGAGCATCAAGTCGATCGTGCGCATCGCTCTGGTGGAGGAGCGCCCGCCGAGCTCCTGGGAGGAGCGCAATCCCGAGGAGTACGGCTTCTATGCCAACGTGAATCCCGACGTCGACCACCCGCGCTGGTCCCAGGCGCGGGAGCGCAGGATCGGCGAGAGCGGTAGGCGCGAAACGCTGATGTTCAACGGCTACGCCGACGAGGTAGCCCACCTCTACAGCGGAATGGACCTTCAGCGTCATTATTGAGCGAAGCCAGTAATTCGAGGAGTGCTGCCGGGTGGATCGACGCACCGCTATCAACCTCTTTCGCCTGCTTGTGCTGTTGGGCGGAAGCCTGCCGGCCCTGTGGCTTGGCTGGCAGTGGTTCTTCGGCGACCTGGGCGCCGTGCCCGGCGAAGCCGTGGTGCACTTCACCGGCAAGACGGGGCTGATACTGCTGCTGGTGACGATTGCCTTCAGCCCGGCGTTTCGCTTCACCGGCTGGGTCGGGTTCATGGCGGCTCGGCGCCAGATCGGCCTTTGGGCCTTCTTCTGGCTGGTGGCGCACATGCTGGCCTGGATGGGGCTGGATCAATACTGGGACTGGCCGTGGATCCGCCGTGAAATGGTCGAACTACCCTACATACGCTACGGCGTGGCCGCGCTGGCGCTGCTGGTGCCGCTGGCCGTTACCTCGTTTCATCGTGTGCGCCAGGCCATGGGCTGGACGGCCTGGCACTGGCTGCACCGTCTTATCTACGTTGCCGCGGCGCTGGGGGTGACGCACCTGTGGATTCTGACCCGCGCCGACTACCTGCTGCCGACCCTGTTCGCCGCCGTGCTGGCGGCACTGGTGCTCTTCCGGCTCATCGACGCCGCCATTCATCGCCAATGAAAAAGGTGCGGGCAAGTACCCGCACCCTTCGTCTCTTAGGCTTAGTCCCTTAGTGAGTAGTGACCAGCATCACCACGCTAAGCGCAGCCGAGACCCACATCGCCGGCTTGATGTCGTAGAGCTTGCCGGTGGCCAGCTTGATCAGCACGAAGCTCAGGAAGCCGAAGGCGATGCCCAGGGTGATCGAGTAGGTCAGCGGCATCAGAATGATCGCCAGAAAGGCCGGGAAGGCCTGCTCGAACTGCGTCCAATCGATCTTGCTCACCGGCGCCAGCATGAACAGCCCCACCAGCACCAGAGCCGGCGCCGTGGCGATACCGGGAACCAGCGACAGCAGCGGCGAGAGGAACAGGAAGGGCAGGAACAGGAAGGCAATGGTGACCGCCACCAGGCCGGTACGGCCGCCCTGAGCCACGCCGGCACCGGATTCGATGAAGGTCTGCGCCGCGCTGGTGCCCAGCGGTGCGGCGATCATCGAGGCGAAGGCGTCCACGGTCATGGAGCGCTTGAGGTTGCGCGGGTTGCCGTCCTTGTCCTTGAGATCGGCGGATTCGGAAAGCGCCATGAAGCACGACAGCGCATCGAAGAAGTTGGTGAACAGCATGACGAAGATGAACGGCAGGTAGGCGACCTTGAGCGCGCCCCAGATATCCACCTGCATCACCGCGCTGAAGTCCGGCCAAGCGGCGATACCGCTCCACTCCACTACCACGTCGCCGCCCCACAGGCGGCCCATGGGCGTGGCCAGCAGGGTGGTCAGCGCAATACCCAGAATCAGCGCGCCGTTGAAGCGCATGATCACCAGAATGGCGGTGGCCATCATGCCGATGAAGAAGGTGATCAGCGAGGCGTCCATGCTGCCCAGGGTCACCAGGGTCGCGTCGCTGCCGACGATGAAACCGGCGTTCTTGAAACCGATGAAGGTGATGAACAAGCCGATGCCGCAGGTGATGGCATAGCGCAGCGAAGGCGGAATGGCGTTGATGATCGCCTCGCGCACGTTGAACATCGCCAGGGTGGCGAACAGCACGCCGGACCAGAACACGCAGCCCAGCGCCACCTCCCACGACAGCCCCGCACCCTGCACCAGGGTATAGGTGAACAGCGCGTTCATGCCCATGCCCGGTGCCACCAGGATCGGATTGCGGGCATACAGCCCCATGGCCAGGCTGCTCATGAAACTGATCAGCACGGTAGCGGAGAGCGCCGCCGAAAAGGGGATGCCGGCGTCGGAGAGAATCGCCGGGTTGACCACGATGATGTACATCGAAGCCAGGAAGGTAGCGATGCCCGCCAGAATCTCGGTGCGTACGCTGGAGCCACGACGGCTTGCGCCGAAATAGCTGTCCAGCCAACTGCTTCCTTGCCCCGTGGCTCGCGCGGAGGGGCGTCCGTCTGCCTTGTCGGCAAGGGAGGAGGTCGGTTCCATGATTCGTGTCCGTTGTTGTTGGGGGCGTTGATTGTCATTGGCAGCATGATTGACCGAATGGTCAGGCAGGCTCGGGCTACAGCCTAGACAATATTTGACCGATTGGACAGGTATGCTGCGACCATCGTCGTATACAAAATATTCGTCGACTGTCAGGCGTGCTTACTGCACAGCGAACCGCAGCAGGGGAAGGGCAGTAGGGAGATAGGAAAGTAGAGAAAGAAAAATAGGAAAGTAGGGAAGTAGAAAAGTTGAGCAAAGGAGGTGAGAGAGCGAACGAAAGCGCTTTCAGACGACCCCAGCCGGTGCGAGGCGGGCCTGCAACTGCTCGACGGGTAGCGGTTTGGCGAGGAGATACCCCTGGAATGCATGGCATCCCTCGGCGATTAGGCATTGCATCTGCGCCTCGGTTTCCACCCCCTCGGCCACGACTTCCAGCTGCAGAGCAAGACCCATGGCGATGATGGTGCGAACGATGGCCATGTCGTCGGGGCTTTCCAGGAGGTCGCGCACGAAGCTTTGATCGATCTTGATCTGATCCAGCGGCAGCCGCTTCAGATATTGCAGGGAGGAGTACCCCGTGCCGAAGTCGTCCATGGCAAAGCTGATGCCGAGCCGCTTCAACTTGTGCATCTTGTCGATGCCGGCCTCGATGTCATCGATGACGCCGCTCTCCGTCAGCTCGAGCTTCAGGCGGCCGGGATCGACCCCGGTGGCTTTAATGACATGTTCGATTCGCTCGACGAAATCCGGCTCACGAAACTGCCTGGCGCTGACGTTCACCGCTACCGAAAGCCGAGCCGCTATGGGCTGATCCGCCCAGGCCACCAGCTGACGACACGCCTGTTCGAACACCCAGTCGCCGAGCGGCACGATCAAGCCGCTCTCCTCGGCAAGCGGAATGAACTCCGCAGGCGACACCAGCCCCCGCCGCGGATGCTGCCAGCGAACCAGCGCTTCGGCAGCAAGGGGACGACGCTCGGCATCGAACTGTAGCTGATAGACGAGACGAAACTCGCCTCTCTGAAGCGCATGGCGAAGGTCGCGCCGGGTTTCGTTACGCGCTTCCATCGCTTGCTGTATGGCGGAATCGTGGAAACGGATGGCATTGCGCCCGGCAAGTTTTGCCCGGTGGCAGGCGGCATCGGCAAGCTTGAACAGCGTCTCCACGTCCTCGCTGCCGTCGAACATGGCCACGCCCTGGCTGGCCGAAAGGAAGTGCTGCAGGCCATCCAGCGAATAGGGTTCGGCAATGGCAAGTCGTACCCGGTCGGTGAACTCCTCGACCCGACTGGCCGCCCGTTCGGCCGGTGGGGGCAGTGAATCCAGAATCAACAGGAACTCATCTCCCCCCAGGCGCCCGGGCGTGCAGCCCTCCTTCTGGATGGCCCTTAGCCGTTGAGCCGCCTCACGCAGAAGTCGGTCCCCGGTACGATGGCCATAGCTGTCGTTGACCTGCTGGAACAAGTCGAGATCCAGATAGATCAGAGCACCGTGTTGCCCCGTGCGCTGGCACAGCTGCAGCGAGTGGGCTAGATGCTCGCTCATCATGCGCCAGTTGGGCAGTTCCGTCAGGCCATCGAAGTGGGCCAACTGGTGGGCCTTGCGTTCGGCCACCAGTCGACGTGCCTCGCTTTCACGCAGCCGCAGCACCGCCAGGGCAAGCTGCTGCAACTGGCCCCGCCCCAGTTCGGCAAGGCGCTGAACTCGCGGCAGCTCGGGAACCTCACGGTGGGGATGGGAAAGCGCGAGCAACCCTTCGGCGATGATCAGCAGGTGACGATTCAGGATCCGGGCGGAGTAAAAGGCGGCGACCAGCATCAGTGCCAGGATCGCCCCGCCAAACAGCAGCAGTGTGTTGAAGTGCCCAAGAGTGTCCTGATAGGCATCGCTGGTGCGCTCGCCGCTGCGCTGCGCCAGCTTGGACGAAAGGTGCCCCGTGAGCATGGAGAAGCGCAAGAATTCATGCTGTG
This sequence comes from Halomonas sp. TH-94, assembly GCF_057473365.1. Taxonomy (NCBI): domain Bacteria; kingdom Pseudomonadati; phylum Pseudomonadota; class Gammaproteobacteria; order Oceanospirillales; family Halomonadaceae; genus Halomonas; species Halomonas sp. TH-94. Next base: position 80,569 of record NZ_JBYCKL010000040.1, on the reverse strand, counting down.
CCTCGTCCAGGTAATGTCGGGCCCGGGTGGCATCCACGGTGGCGATGTCGCCGGCCATGATGATGAAGCGCCGATAGCCCTCGAAGGCCTCGCGCAAGTGTTGGGCACTGCCGTGGTTCAAATCGATCATCAGCGGCGTTTCGGTCAACGTCTGTATCTGCCCGCCCAGGGTGGCAAGCTCGTTGACGAAGCTCGAATGCAGCCGATAGCTGGCAAGCGCCGACAGCTCGCCCCGGTCGGCCTGTTGCAGCATCTCCACTACGCCCTGATGTAGCTCGTCCAGGCTCTGGGTGTAGTTGGCGGCCTGCAGCAGAGCGGCCATGTCCGCCGACTGTATGGCGTGGTTCTGAGTCATCCTTTCCTTGAGCACCTGCACCGCGGCAAGTCCGAACAGCAGGGCAGGGATCAGCACCACCAGAGTGGGCAGAAGAAAGATCCAGATGAGCGGTCGGTTCGACTTCATGGGCAACCTTACGGTGCTTGGGAGGCCAGCGATGGCCACAGTTCCGGTGGAATGCTGGCCCGGTAGAGATAACCCGCCTCTCCGAGCGGCGAGAAGATCACCAGGGTGCCTTCGGCTGGGAAGTATTCCATGAGGTCGGCGAGATTGGGCCCGTGGGCCACGATCATACGATTGGAGCCGTTCTCGACCGGCAGCGAGAGCATCCTGTCAGTGTGCTCGATCACAGGCCGCTTCTCGTCGTCCGTCATCGCGGCGGTATAGCGCAGCAGCTCGTCGATCTGCTGGGGCTTGTTCGGGAACAGGATCCGAGCGGTCTCCTGCGTTCGGCAGAAGGGGCTGACCAGGATGGGCTCTTCTATGGGCCAGGCGTGCCGCGCCATGTGCTCGGCGACGGTCGCTATGAGTTCACGACCCTCGTCGCTCAGGGGCCGCTGGGTAGTACAGTCGTCGAATTCGACCGGTACCCGGTCGGGAAGGCTCGTGTCCGTCGGCCCATGGCGCATGTAGAACACGTAGCCGCCCTGGTACAGGGAAGCCAACAACTCGGCGCTGGGCTCGACCGCTACGTGCTCATCCGCCCAGGCCAACAGATTGACGAGACACAGCAGGCACGCCAACGGCAGGCGGCAACAGGGCAACGGCTGTCGAAGCAAAGTGGGCAGAGGGAGCACGGACGACCCTGCTTATCGTTTGTAATGATCCAATATGCATGAGAAATCTAATACTCACTAACCACCTTAGGTATAGGCAACTAGGTTTCTTGATCTAGATCAAGTTAATGGCCGGATGCACTTGCGCCAATAGTGCTGACTTGGTGTCGTGCTTTGGTTGGCGTTGCCCTCAACGTTTCTCTCGGTTACGTTGAGAAAAAAGCCGCAGAAGATGGCTTACGTAACCAAGACGTACTCAGGGATGCCGCATTAGGGATGATGGAAAACGTCATCCCTAATGCCAGCAGGGCGGTAGCGTTCCTGGAGTTCACGGCTCAGTATCCACACCCCGGCAAAGCCCCTGCTCAGCACATGCGATTCATCGCGGCTCTTCTCGGTCCGGGGGCTGGAGTGCTTTACGTGAATGGTTGCCTTTAACTTGATCATGGGCTTGGGGGCAGGTGTATGCCTCCATATTAACATTTTTAGATCAGTAGATATGCATATAGCATATTGGACCGACAAAACGTACATGAGCGCGAATTATGCATAGTGGCCGAGTTGTGTTTGGGTGTTTGAGAAATCAATATGTTAGCATGGAGTGGGCGCGTTAAATAAGATTCTTGAACGCGCAATCGGGTTCACACAATATCAGGACGCGTAGTCCAGTCAATGTTAGAGGGAAATGATGATGGGTCTCGTTCCTGGTTACTGTGTAGATTGTGGGGTCCGCTTCCTCTCCCAGGCGGTGTCTGTGGACGAGACATCTACAGTCATTCTCGAAAACAACCGCGTCAATTGCCCAAACTCTCTTAGTCATCGTGCATACCTGTTGGACGGCGTCTTTACAGGTGCAGGTGAACTCGTAAAGCTGGTGAGTGGCCCTGATTTAAGTGTCGAGGTGCTTCGCGAGGTCACTGAGCTCCTCGAGCAGGCCCGGTCTCAAGGGAGGAGCATGGAAGAGGCGGCCGACACAGTGGACAGAATGTACCCAGGGCTAGGCCACATCCTTAAGCGCTTCCAGAATCTGGGTTATGCAGTAGCTTTTGTTGGTGTTCTGAGTGCCGATCTTAATGTGAAGTTGAACATCGACATCGATGTTAACCGGCTTGTCGAGCAGGCTGTGGAGTTATGGCGTGAGAGGGAAAGCTCAGAGGTGGTGAAAGATGCAGGCGTGGATGAAGATGGTTAGCATGACCCAAATCAAGTTCAAATGTTCTTAATATCACGGCGTCGTGTCCGAAGAATGCTCTCCTCTAACAACAGCGTCAACGCGGACCGGTTTTTACGCTGCCGCTCCAAAACCGCCCGGTTACGCTGGGCGTTAGAAACGGTACAGTGAATTAATGGATAAACTAATCGACCACCTATCAAGTGAATGGGGTGCGCTTTCCCAGGCGCCGCTTGCTTTCGTGATTTTTTCCGTGCTGGTTTTGATGGCTGCTTATGCTTTGGCTCGGTGGCGATACGGTTCTGTTGTTGAGCGGCTTCGTGCGACCAATGAGACTCTAAGAGAGAGGATTTACCTCAAAGAGGAACAAGTAGACCAGTACCGCTCTCGCGCACTGCAACTTGAAGATAAGCATATGGAAGTGGTGGATACTACAGAGGAAGTCCTGCGGGACAAGGCGCTAGGTGTGGTCCGAGGTATTCGAGATATCACAGAAAAATATAATTCGGCTTATGAGGAGGCTATTACAAATGTCAGTAGAGATCAGGAAGATCGACATGACGAACAATGGCGGCAGGGTGCTGCTGATCCTTTGATGCGGGTTATGGGTATGGCTCTCGGTGAGTATTCGAGGGAGTATAAGGTCGATGCGATTCTGTTGAGGGATGAGCTAAGGACGAGGCTTTCCGAATATCAGCCCGACCCGATGACTCACGATTTGCTTTATGAGCAACCTACTAACTTTTTTGGATTGGAAGGGGTAGCTACAGACTTAGAACGTATGGCGAAGATGCTAACAAGCAAATGATGTAAGCGCGTTTCACGCGCCGGACGCCCTCCTACGGCGGGCGTCCCATATTTGGGCGTTAGGCAGCAAGCCAGCGAGGAAGCAACCTTGGACATCCGTGTTGATGACGTACGAAGTCAAGAAGTTATCGAGCTAATACGGGAGCACCTTGAGTCGATGGCGCCGACGGCTCCTCCTGAGAGCCGTCACGCCCTCGATCTCGATGGGCTACGTGGCCCGGACGTTACTCTTTGGGCGATGTGGAACGGAGCTTGCCGGTATTGGAGCACTCAAGCGTCTTTCACGAACTCACGCCGAGATAAAGCCCATGAAGACCGCAAAGCCCTACTTACGCCGGGGCGTTGCGTAACGTCTTCTATCGCACATTATGCGTCAGGCAAAATCACTCGGTTATAGCCGGCTGAGTCTAGAAACCGGGTCCGGAGGCTTCATGGCACCACGCAGGCTATCGCTCGTTCTCTTAATCACAACCGCTGCCCTCGTGCTCAGCGGCTGTCCGTCGCCGGGGAATGGCGAACCACCGCCGACGACCGAAACAGCCGATACCTCTCAACCCGAAGCGGCGCTTGCTCCGCTTGAGGTAGGCGACGAGCAGATCCGTGCGGCGGATGGGTCCGTGCTGCTTGGCATTGACGATGTGCCGGGCACGATTCGCGTGGATCAACAGGCTGAATTTGGTGCTGCGCAGCGCTTCCAGGAAGCCTCGCTTTCGCCGGATGGTGCCTGGCTAGCCGTGATCACTTCGGGGGCGGCACATAGCGCCGGCTGGCTTGTCCGGGTGGAAGCGGGACAGCCAAGGCCGGCTGCGTTCCAGTACGGCGGCAACATCACCATCGGGCCGTGGAGCGATGATTCGTGGCGGGTGGTCTTCGTGCAGGAAGGCCCTGCGGGCGGTCGAACGCTGACGGTGGTCGATGCAGAGCGGCTGGGAGAAACGGTGGAGGAGAGTGCCATGCCGGTGCATAGCCCCGAGCATGAGGAGCTGGTACCCGTGGAGCGCATCTACGAGGCGCTGGCGTGGGGAAACGGAGAGCTGCTCTTTCGGGTGGGCGAGGAGCGCTGGGTCTTCGATCCGGATAGCGGGGAGGTAAGGTCCTCGCAGTAGGTTGCAAAGCTGGGTTTCACACTGAATTTCAAATCGTGGCGAGTGGTCCTCATGAATTCTGAGAACCACTCGCCATTTTCGTTTCAGGCTTGGCCTAGGCTTGGTCGCGCTGGTGCTGGCAGCGTCCGCCGGCCCAGGTTTCCAGAATGCTGCGGTCATCGCCCAGCATCATCAGGGCGAACAGTCGCTCGCCGAGGGTCTTGCAACGGGCGTGACGACGTCCAAGCAGCGGTGAGCCGTCGGGGTCGATCACCACGAAGTCGGCTTCCATGCCGGGGGCGAAGCGGCCGATCTTGTCATCAAGTGAAAGCGCCTTGGCGTTGCCCAGGGTGAGGCCGTATAGGCCTTGCCAGGCGGTGAGCGGCTGGCCGCGCAGCTGGCCTACCTGGTAGCCGGCCTTGAGCGTGGCGAGGCCGGAGAGGTCGGTGCCGCCGCCGATGTCGCTGGCGTAGGTGATGTTGAGGCCGACCTCGCGTGCCGCCAGACGGTCGAACAGGCCGCTACCGAGGAACATGTTGGAGCTGGGGCAGAAGGCGATGTTGGCACCGCGCTCGGCGAGCCTGCTACGCATCTCCTGATCGAGGTGGATGCCGTGGGCGAAGGTGCTGCGCGGGCCGACCAGCCCGGACTGCTCATAGACTTCGAGATAGTCGCGGCTCTCGGGGAACAGCTCGGCCACCCAGTCGAGTTCGCCGGGGTTCTCGGAAAGGTGGGTCTGCAACCACAGGCTGGGGTCGTTGCGCAGCACGCCACCAGTAGCATCGAGCTGTTCACGGGTGGAGGTCGGGGCGAAGCGCGGGGTCAGGCTGTAGCCCAGCCGTGCGGTGCCGTGCCATTCGGCGATTAACCGTTCGGTGTCGCGAATGCCGCCGTAGGTGTCGTCGCACAGCGCCTCGGGGGCGTTGCGATCCATCAGCACCTTGCCGGCCAGCATGCGCAGGTCGCGCTGGCGGCAGGCCGAGAAGAAGGCTTCCACCGAGGTGGGGTGGCTGGAGCAGAACACCTGGGCGGTGGTGGTGCCGACACGCAGCATTTCGTCGAGGAAGGCATTGGAAATGACCTCGGCCCGCTCGCGCTGGGCGAAGCCGCACTCTTCGGGGAAGGTGTACTCGTTCAGCCAGTCCAGTAACTGACGCCCATAGGAGGCCATGATCTCCAGCTGCACGTAATGCACGTGGCTGTCGATGAAGCCGGGCATCACCAGCTTGCCGCGATGATCCACCGTCTCGATGCCTTCGGGCAGGCGTGGCGCCAGCGCTGCGTAGTCGTCGATGGCCTTGATGCGGCCGTTCTCCAACCACAGCGCGCCATCCTCGATGTGGCGTACGCTGCCTTCTGCTGGTTTGTCACCTTCGCCGGGGTCGGCATCGAAGCTCAGCAGTTCGGCGCGTATCACGCGGGAATCGTTGCTCGTCATATCTTGGGCTCTTTGATTGCAATCATCGGGCTGTTCCGGCGGCAGGCCTGCGAGGAGGCGCTGTGAATCCTTCCCTGGACGCTACATTTGCCATTCATGGCAAATGACCTCCTCTTCGGCCTGCCCCCGGCGCCCGATAGCCATCGCCGTGGTCAGGAAAGTTGTTTGAATCGGATTGTCAGAACAGGGCGCGCAGCTCTGCCGGCGCCAGGCCGCGCTGATCGGCACGCTCGGCTTTGCCCACCAGCGGCAGCAGCTCGGCCAAGGCGGCAATGGCGATGGCGTAGGGCGTCTTGTCGCCACCGGTGCCGCCATTGGCCGTGCCGATGGGGCAGCGAACGCTGGACAGGGCTGCGTTGTCGTGTCCGGCATCGGTGAGCCGCGAGCGGAAGCTGGCCCACTTGCTCTTCGAGCCGATCAGGCCGATGGAGGCCATGTCGCCGCGCTTGAGCAGGGCGTCGATCAGCTCGCGGTCCTCGGCGTGGTCGTGGGTCAGCACCAGCGCATGGCTGCCCGCTGGCAGCGCTTCCACGGCGGCCTGCGTGTCCGGGGCGTGGCGACAGGCCAGGCGCGGTTGATCCTTGGCCCAGCCCGGAAAAACGCCTTCGCGGCTGTCGTGCCACAGCACTCGCCAGGGCAGCGGGGCGGCCAGTCGCACCAGCTCGTTGCCGACGTGGCCGGCACCGAAAATGGCTAGCGTGGCCGCGCTGCCAGGGAATACCTCAAGCAGCACGTTGACGAAGCCGCCGCAGCACTGGCCGCTGCGCCCGCCCAGGGAAAAGGCTTCGAGGCTCATGGCGCTCTCGCCACGCGCCAGCTTCTCCCGGGCTGCGTCGATCACCTGGAACTCGAAGGTGCCGCCACCCAGGGTGTCGAACACCTCGCTCTCGCTGATCACCATGCGTGCGCCGGGCTCGCGGGGTGTGGAGCCGGCGCTGGTCACTACGGTGGCCAGCGCGTGGGGCAGCCCCTCGCACTGCAGCTGGTGCAGCGCTTCGTGCCAGGGGGTGGGCCGTGGCGCGCTCATCACGGCGCGCCTCGTTCCAGCCGGGCACTGTCGTAGCGGCTGCGTAGCTCCTCGGCGGCCATCAGCACGCGTTCCGGGGTGGCGGGGGTATCGAGCCGCGGGGCCTCGGCGTAGTCGGTCAGGCTGGCTAGGGCATCACGCAGCGCCGACCACACGGCAATGCCGAGCATGAAGGGCGGCTCGCCCACTGCCTTGGAGCGGTAGATGCTGGCCATGGAGTTGGGGTGGCCTTCCATCAGCTTGACGTTGAACACCGGCGGCAGATCGCCGTAGGTGGGGATCTTGTAGGTGGCGGGGCCGTCGGAGATCAGCCGGCCGGCCTCGTTCCACTTCAGCTCCTCGCTGGTCATCCAGCCCATGCCCTGGATGAAGCCGCCTTCTACCTGGCCGATGTCGATGGCCGGATTCAGCGAGTCGCCCACGTCGTGCAGGATGTCGACCCGGTCGACCTGATACTCGCCGCTCAGGGTGTCGACGCTCACTTCTGCCACGGCGGCGCCGAAGGCGTAGTAGTAGAAGGGGCGGCCCTGGCCGACGTTGCGGTCGTAGTGGATCAGCGGGGTGGCGTAGAAGCCCTTCTCGGAAAGCGAGATGCGGTTGAGGTAAGCGGACTGGACCAGCTCGCCCCAGGGAATGCGCTGCTCGCTCTCGCCGTGGCCGGCGATGAGATGGCCGGCTTCCAGACGCATCTCCTCGCGGTCGAGGCCATGGTCCTTGTAGAGATGCTCGTGGGCGAAGTCGAACAGGCGCTGCTTGAGCTTCACGCAGGCATCGCGCGCGGCCTGGCCGTTCAAGTCCGCGCCGCTGGAGGCCGCGGTGGGCGAGGTGTTGGGCACCTTGTCGGTCCGGGTGGCGGTGATGCGCACCTCGTCGACGTCGAGCCCCAGCTCGCGGGCCACCACCTGGCAGATCTTGGTGTGCAGGCCTTGGCCCATCTCGGTGCCGCCGTGATTGATCATCACGCTGCCGTCGGTATAGACGTGCAGCAGGGCGCCGGCCTGGTTGAGGTGCTTGGCGGTGAAGGAGATACCGAACTTCACCGGTGTCAGCGCCAGGCCGCGCTTGATGATCGGGCTCTCGGCGTTGAATTCGGTGATGGCACGCCGCCGCGCCCAGTAGTCGCTGCTGGTTTCAACCTGCTCGACCAGCTCGCGCAGCAGCTTGATCTGATCCACCTGCTGGCCGTAGTGGGTGGTCTGCCGGCCGGGGCGGTAGAAGTTGCGCTTGCGCACCGTCAGCGGGTCTTCGCCGATGCGCCGGGCGATGTCATCCATCGCCGCCTCGATCACCATCATGCCCTGGGGGCCGCCGAAGCCGCGGAAGGCGGTGTTGGAAGCGGTATGGGTACGGGCGCGGTGGCCGGTTACGCGAGCCTCGCCCAGGGAGTAGGCGTTGTCGCTGTGGAACATGGCGCGGTCGACGATGGCGTCCGAAAGATCCGGCGAGTAGCCGCAGTCGCCGATCACGGTGATTTCGCCGCCTTGAATCACGCCCTGCTCGTCGATCCCAAGCCGGTAGCGGTTGTGGAACGGGTGGCGCTTGCCGGTGGCGCGCATGTCGTCGGCGCGGGGCAGGCGCATGCGGGTGGTGCGGCCGGTGCGCCGGGCGATCAGCGCGGCGATGCAGGCCCAGGGGGAAGCCTGGGTCTCCTTGCCGCCGAAGCCACCACCCATGCGACGTACTTCCACGGTCACGGCATGGAAGGGGATGCCCAGCACCTCGGCGACCAGCTTCTGGGTCTCGCTGGGGTGCTGGTTGGAGGTGTGAACGATCACGCCCTCATCCTCGGTGGGCTGCACCAGGCACGCCTGGCCTTCGAGGTAGAAGTGCTCCTGACCGCCGACGAACTGCTCCGCCTCGACCACATGGGCGGCGCTGGCCAGGGCCTGCTCCCAGTCGCCGCTCTGCTGCACATGGGTGGGGCGCACGAACTCGCCGCGCTCGGCGGCGGCCACCGGGTCGAGGCAGGCCGGCTGCTCGTCGATCTCGGCGATGCCTTGGGCCAGGGCGGCGTTTACCGCTTCGCGTGCGGCGCGATGACTCTCGGCCGCCACCGCGAACAGCACCTGACCGACGTAGCTGATCTCATCCTCGACGAAAATGGGGTCGCCGGGGAACACGGGGCCGATATCGGTGTGTCCCGGCACGTCGTGAAAGCCGACCACGTCGACCACCCCTGGCATGGCGCGCACCTTGTCCAGTTCTAGCCGGGTCAGGCGGCCATGGGCGACGGGCGAGAGTGCCAGCGACACATGCAGGGCGTCGGCCGGTGCTTTGAGATCGTCGATATAGGCGGCGCGGCCGGTAACGTGCTTGACCGCGCTCTCGTGGGCCCGGGAATACGGATGCATACCGGGATGTATGGTATCCCGAGCCAGTGGGCTGGCACCCTTGATGCGACCGTCGAGCTCGTGGCGGGCAGTTTCCGACTCCGCGCTCACATCGTCGGTGGCTGATTTGTTCTCTGGCGTGGCTTCGGGCGCCTTGGAATCGGGCGCGGTTTCGGGCGCCTTGGAAAGCTTAGTGAGCGTACGCATGGAGCATCACCTCCCTGGGGCTGTCGGTCTCGGCCTGGGCGATCACAAGACGCAGGCGCTCGAGCAGGTTGGCGGCGGAGAGCCGGCGGTAGTCGGCGCTGCCGCGCACGTCGGACATGGGCTGAAAGTCCTCGCCCAAGGCTTGGCGAGCGGCCAGGAACGCCGCCTGGTCGGGTGCTAGGCCTTCCAGCGCCGCCTCGGCGTGGGTGGCGCGCTTGGGAATCGCTGCCATGCCGCCGAAGGCGAGTCGCACGTCGCGCATCACGCCGTTTTCCAGGCGGTAGGCAAAGGCGCCCAGCACCGCCGAAATATCGTCCTCACGACGCTTGGACAGCTTCCACACCTTGAGAGTTTGGCCCGACTCGGGGCGCGGCAGGAAGATCGCACGAATGGCCTCGCCCTCGCGCAGCGCGGTGCGCTTGTAGTCGAGGAAGAAGTCTTCCAGCGGCAGTTCGCGCTCGCCCTCGGGGCCTACCAGGCGCAGGCGCGAACCCATTGCCAGCAGCACCGGCGGGGTGTCGCCGATGGGCGAGGCATTGGCGACGTTGCCGCCCAGGGTGCCGCGGTTGCGCACCTGCTTGGAGCCGAGGCGGTGGAGCAGGTGGGCGAAGGCGTCGTAGTGCTCTTCCAGCAGCGGCTCCAGGCGTGAATAGGTGACGGCGGCGCCGACCCACCAGCCTTCACGACCGTCGTCCAGCCTGGCTTCGTCGATGACGTTGAGTTCGGCGACTCGGGTCACGTCGATGACGCGTTCGAAGCGTGCCTGGCGCTGGGTGCATTCGAGCCACAGGTCGGTGGCGCCGGCGACGAGGCGTGCCTTGGGGTGGCGCTCCAGGCAATCGACGAATGCTGCAAGCGTCGTGGGCTGCTGAAAGGCGATGTCGGCGTTGGGCGCTACCGGGTCGCTCTCGGCTGGCGCGGCGGCGTCCAGCCACAGGGGCCGGTTGTCCGGGTGGGTGTTCATGCTCAAGGCGGCATCGCGGATCGGGCGGTAGCCGGTACAGCGGCACAGGTTTCCTCCCAGGGCCGCTTCCAGGCGCTGCGGCGTCAGGGGGAGCGGGGCCTCGCGATCGCTACTGCGCTGACTTTCATGCAGGGTGAACAGTGACATGACGATGCCCGGGGTGCAGAAACCACACTGGCTACCGTGACACTCGACCATGGCGGCCTGGGCCGGATGCAACGCCTCGCCCTGGGCCAGACCTTCCACCGTGACCAGGTGGCGTCCGTTGAGCTGGTGGGCGGGAGTGATGCAGGCATTGGCGCTGTGGTAGCGCAACTTGCCGTCGGGGCCGGGTTCGCCAATGGCGACCGTGCAAGCACCGCAGTCGCCCGACGCGCAGCCCTCCTTGGTACCCGTGGCGCCGAGGCTGTCACGCAGCAATTCGAGCACGCTGGTGTCAGGGGTGGCTTCGCTCCGGCACGGCCTCCCGTTGAGCATGAAGTCGATCATCGCCTTGTCTCTTGTGAATTGTCTCTTGTGAATTGTCTTTGGTGACGCTGTGTTCAGCCGATCGGTCTTGCTTGGTTGACCAAATGGTCAGGATGTACTCAGCATGGGCCAGAATGTCGCACTTTGCAAGAGTCGTATGGCTTTCGAATCACGCAGGCAAAGGCCTTAAGAGAGTATGGTGCGTACGATTGCCGTCGATGGTCTCATTTGCAGGAACCGTCGCCGTGGGGCACTCTCTTGCTTCTCACCACATTCACAGGGCAGGGGCCTGTCGATGACCGACGTGACTGAAACAGAGACCTTGCAGCCCGTGCGGCAGGGTGGCGAGAGCAATGGCGCCACACGTGAACGCAACGAGCGCGAAATCCTCGAGGCCGCCGAGCGTGTCTTCGCCCAGTTCGGCTATCGTGGCGCCAGCGTTCAGGCCATTGCCGAGGCTGCCGGGTTACCCAAGTCCAATGTGCTCTACTACATGGGCAACAAGCGCGGCCTGTACGTTCGGCTGCTCGAACGCATGATGGCGCGCTGGAATGCGTTGCTCGACGATATCAGTGTGGATGACGATCCGGCCGACGTGCTGGAGGCGTTCATACGCAGCAAGATGCAGCTCTCGCGCAAGCACCCTGAAGGGTCTCGCCTGTTCGCTGCGGAGATACTGGGCGGGGCGCCGTTCCTGCAAGGCTATCTGCGCGGAGAGCTGCGCGACTGGGTTCAGACCCGGTCGAGAATATTCGAGCAATGGGCCGAACGTGGGCTGATGGACCCGGTGGATCCGATGTGGCTGATCTTCCTTATTTGGTCGGCCACCCAGCACTATGCCGACTTCGAGGCCCAGGTGCTGGGTATCACCGGCAAGGACGAGATATCGGATGCCGACCTGGAGCGGATCACTTGCTTCCTGACCCAGGTGATTCTCAAGGGGTGTGGGGTTCGTCCTCGCGGGGGAGAGCTAGGCTGATGGCCACCGTCGCTGCCAGCATGGCACTCGATACCCAAAGCGTGGCGGTAAGCCCCCCGGTCATGTAGAGCCATCCCGAGAGCAAGGTGCCGATCAATCTGCCCATGGCGTTGGCCATGTAGTAGAAGCCGACGTCCAGCGAGACGCCGTCGGCGCGGGCCAGCTTGACGATCAGGTAGCTGTGCAGGCTCGAATTCACTGCGAAGACCGCGCCGAACAGCAAGAGCCCACCGAGCAGCATGATATGTGGCTGCCAATCCAGCCCGAGAGCAATCAGCGCCGGCAGGGCGGCAAGTCCTGCGGCCCATGAAATGGCGGCGGAACGACCGGCATGGCGTCCAGTGATACGCGGCGCCACCGCCTGCACCGCGCCGTAGCCGATCACCCACAGCGCCAGGAAGCCGCCCACGCGCCAGTGGTCCCAGCCGAACTGTGTCGCCAGAAATACCGGCAGCGCTACCACGAACCAGACGTCGCGGGCGCCGAAGAGAAACATTCGCGCCGCCGAAAGAATGTTGATCGCCCGGCTCTTGGAGAAAATCTCGCGAAACTTCGGCTTGGCCTTGGCGCGGCCGAGGTCGGTATCGAGCTTGAGCAGCGACAGAACCAGCACCGCGACGAGCATCACTGCCATCAGCAGGATTGCCCCCTGGAAGCCGATCAGCGTGAGCATCAGCCCGCCGAGAAAGAAGCCGACTCCCTTGAGCGCATTCTTCGAACCCGTGAGCAGTGCGACCCAGCGGTAGAGCGACTGATGGCCGGCATCACCCGCCGGGACCAGGCTCTTGATCGCGCTCTTGGCACTCATCTTGTTGAGGTCCTTGGCGATTCCCGAGAGCGCCTGAGCGGCCATGACCCACAGCACCGTCAGCCAGGCCGTGGGCACCAGCAGCATGGCCAGCGCCACCACCTGCAGCCCGAGCCCCAGGTTCATGGTGCGGTTGAGCCCCAGGCGTGCCCCCAGCCAACCGCCTACCAGGTTGGTGACCACACCGAAGAACTCGTAGAACAGGAACAGCAGCGCCACTTCCAGCGCCGAATAGCCGAGCTGGTGGAAGTAGAGCACCACCAGCATTCGCAGGGCGCCGTCGGTTAGCGTGAAGGCCCAGTAGTTGCCGGTGACCAGGAGATACTGGCGAATCTCTCGGGGCAGGGCGGCGACGCGCGCGATCATACGTCGGCGTTCCCCACCTTGGCGGCCAGCTCCGCGGTGCGACAGGCGTAGCCGTACTCGTTGTCGTACCAGGCGTAGATTTTCACCTGGGTGCCGGCCACCACCATGGTTGAGAGCGCGTCGATGATGGAGCTGCGCGGGTCGCTACGGTAGTCGATGGAGACCAGCGGACGCTCCTCATAGCCCAGGATGCCGGCAAGCTCGCCCTCGGCGGCCTCCTTGAGCAGGGCATTCACTTCTTCCACGGTGGTTTCGCGTTCGACCTCGAAGACCACGTCGGTGAGTGAGGCATTGGCCAGCGGGACCCGCACGGCGTGGCCGTTGAGCTTGCCGGTGAGCTCCGGGAAGATCGCGGTGATCGCCTTTGCCGAGCCGGTGGTCGTCGGAATCAGGCTCATGCCGCAGGCCCGGGCGCGACGTAAATCCTTGTGTGGGCTATCCAGGATCACCTGGGTATTGGTGATGTCGTGGATGGTTGTCATCGAGCCGTGCCGGATGCCGAGCTTTTCGTGGATCACCTTGACCACCGGCGCCAGGCAGTTGGTCGTGCAGCTCGCGGCGGTGACGATACGGTGCTTGGCCGGGTCGAACAGATGATCATTGACCCCCAGCACGACGTTGAGCACGCCCTCCTCCTTGACGGGGGCACTGACCACCACGCGCTTTACCCCCTGTTGGAGATAGCCCTGCAGTTTGTCGCTGGTCTTCATCTTGCCCGAGCACTCGATCACCACGTCGCAGTCGGACCAGTCGGTATCGGCAATGTCGCGGTTGGCGGTGAAGGCGATGTGCCGACCGGCCACCGAGATGGTGCTGCCGGAGGCCGTGATATCATCGCTGCCGCCGGTCCACTGGCCGTGCACCGAGTCGAACTGCAGCAGGTGGGCGAAGGTGGCGGCGTCGCCACCCGGATCGTTGATGCGCACGAATTCGAGGTCGGGATTCGACCAGCCGGCGCGCAGTGCCAGGCGACCGATACGACCGAAGCCATTGATGCCGATGCGTAGCGTCATGGTGCGCTCCTGTCTAACGAGAGGTTGTGGGAATCCGAGGTGAGTCGCTGAAATGTGCCTGGAATATATGGCAAATCGTATATGAAACAGGGTGACAATTCGATGACAGCCGGTGACTTGCCCATCGTGGCTCAGTTGCCGGCTATTCGCGAGGCGTTGGCAACGCATCCGCGAGCCCTGGTGGTGGCTCAGCCGGGGGCGGGCAAGACCACTCGGGTACCGCTGGCGCTGCTCGAGGAGTCGTGGTGCCGGCAGGGAAGGCTGTTGCTGCTCGAGCCTCGACGGGTCGCCGCGCGTTTGGCGGCAGGTTTCATGGCGGATAGCCTGGGGCAGCGCGTGGGAGAGACAGTGGGCTACCGCATGCGTGGCGAGAGCCGGGTGGGGCCGAGCACGCGACTCGAAGTGGTGACCCAGGGCGTACTTACACGAATGCTGCAGGAGGATCCGCTGCTCGAAGGGGTGGCCGGCATCGTCTTCGACGAATTCCACGAACGCAGCCTGGAGGCCGACCTTGGCCTGGCCCTGGCGCTGGATGCGCAAACGGCACGCGACGACCTGCGCCTGCTGGTGATGTCGGCGACCCTCGATGTCGAAGCGCTGCTACGCGTGCTGGGGGAGGAGACGCCTGTCGTCGACAGCCCGGGGCGCAGCTTTCCGGTGGAGACCCGCTATCGTTCGCTCAGCTCGCGTCTCGATGCCCGCACCGAGACGGCACGTCAGCAGGCAGCCGCGGTGGCTGAGGCAATGGCATTGGCCGAGGGCGATGCGCTGGTGTTTCTTCCCGGCGTTGCCGAGATTCGCCGCCTGGCACGGGAGCTGGCAAGCCGTCACCCTGAACTTGCGGTGCGCGAGCTGCACGGCCGCCTGCCCCTGGAAGCGCAGCGTCGCGCACTGCGTCCTGAGCCCGACGGTCGCCGTCGGGTGGTGCTTGCCACCGCCATTGCCGAATCGAGCGTCACTGTCGATGGCGTGCGCATCGTCGTCGATGCCGGCCAGGAGCGGGTGCCGGTGTTCCAGCCGCGCAGCGGCCTTACGCGGCTGGAGACCCGTCGCGTCAATCGGGCCAGCGCCGACCAGCGGCGCGGTCGTGCAGGGCGCCAGGGCCCAGGCTTGTGCCTGCGGCTGTGGGCCGAAGAGCAGCCGATGGTGCCCCACGGCGAGCCCGAGCTGCTGCAGGCCGACCTGGCGCCGCTGGCCTACGAGCTGGCCCGCTGGGGTATCGTCGAACCCGCAGCACTCGACTGGGTTACGCCGCCACCGCCCGGCACCTTGTCGGCAGGCCGCGCGCTGCTTCAGCGGCTCGGCCTACTGGACGAGGGTTTTCTCCTCACCGAGCTGGGCCGTGCCTCGACCCGCTGGCCCACCCATCCAAGACTCGCGGTAATGCTGGAAAGCGCGGCCGAACTCGATGCCAGGCCGCTGGCCTGCGCGTTGGTGGCGGCGCTGGAAGGGCGCGACCTGGACGACGAGCAGGACCTGGAGCAACTGCTCAAGGCCCGCTTGGCCGAGCCCGCGGCGCATCGACAGTGGCAGCGCGAGGCCCAGCGCCTGGCACGCATTGCCGGTGTGCGCCTGGAGGTCGCAAGCCTTGCGCCACTGGGCGAGCTACTCGCCATGGCTTACCCCGAGCGTGTGGCGCAGCGACTTGAAGCAGGGCGTTTTCGACTCGCCAGCGGCGGCCTGGCCACGCTGCCCGCAAACCATGCTCTGGCCAACGCCGCGCTGTTGGTGGCCGCCGAGCTGGATGGTCAGCCCAGCGGCGCACGAATTTACCGCGCCGTATCACTCGACCCAGGGCGGCTCGAGGCGCGCTTCCCCGAAGCGCGTGAATGGCGGGCAAGCGTCGAATGGTCGGATAGCCAGGGGCGGCTGGTCGGCGAGCAGATACGCGGATTGGGTGCTGTGGTATTGGAGCGCCGGCCGCTGCAAGCGCTGCCGGCCGAGGTGGTGTGTGAGGCACTGCTCGACGCACTGCGCCGCCATGGAACCCTGCCATTCGACGAAACCGCAGAGCAGCTACGGGGGCGAGTGGCGCTGCTGCGTCAGACACGGGGCGAAGAGTGGCCGGATTGGTCGGTAACGGCGCTGCTCGACGAACTGGAAGCCTGGCTGGGGCCGCACCTCGACGGCGTCAGAAGTCTCGACGCGGTAGCGCGACTGCCGCTGGGCCGCTTTCTGCTCGACAGCCTCGACTGGGCGCTGCGCAGCCAGCTCGATGCGCTGGCACCGGAGCGTCTCGAAGTGCCCAGCGGCTCGCAGATACGCCTCGACTACACGCCATGCCTGGAGTGCCGGGCGCCGGTGCTGGCCGTCAAGCTTCAAGAGACCTTCGGCTGGCGGGAGTCGCCACGCATTGCCGACGGGCGCGTTGCGGTGCTGCTGCATCTCCTTTCGCCGGCCCGCCGCCCGCTACAGGTCACGGCGGATCTCGCCAGTTTCTGGTCCAACGGCTACGCCGAGGTGCGCCGCGAGATGCGCGGTCGCTATCCCAAGCACCCCTGGCCCGAAGATCCGCTTACTGCCGAGGCCACTGCGCGTACCAAGCGGCGCTCATGAGCCGGGCTGATGCCTTCAACCGGGTAGCAGCGCTGCCACGCCCATGCCCAACGACACGAACCCCAGCGCGATGCCGAAGGCGGGCCAGGGTTGAAGTCGGTTTTCACTCCGCTTGAGCGTCCAGGCCAGCCGTCGAAAGCCACGCTCGCCTCGCCGTTCCAGCGCTTGGCGCCCTGCGTGTCGTGCCCGCCCTACCTGCGGCAGCCGAGGTTTGAGGAGAACCGTCACGACCGCCAGCCCAAGGGCGAAGGATGGCTCCAGCAAGCCGGAGCGCAGGGTGGCGAGCGGTGCTGCGACAAGCGGGGCGTACCACTGCCAGCCCCAGGCCACCAGCACCGGCAGGGCTGCCAGCGTGGCCCAGCCGAGCCACAGCCCGCCGGGTATGTGCAGTGTCTGCCTGCTGGGGGGCGAGCGCCACAGCAGCCACAGCAGGCGCAGCATCAACAGGCCGGTGGCGATGCTTGAGAGGGAGAGCAGCCAGCCAGCCCCCTCGGCTTCCGCCAGCGCATTCTCCATGGTGGTCTTGATCAGCACGCCGCCTGTTGGCGGCACGCCCGCCAGCGCCAGGGCCGGCAGCAGCATGCCGAGCAGTACCCAGCGATGCTCCCTGCCGTGCACCCGGTTGGCCATGCCCGCCCCCAGAAACAGGCTGGCCTTGGCCAGGGAGTGCGTTGCCGCCAGCAGCAGCAGAGCCGTCATGGCGGTGGCCGGTGAGCCGCTGTAGAGCACCAGACCCAGCAGAGCGGTGAGCAGCCCCATCTGACTCACGCTCGACCAGGCCAGCACGACCTTGGCGTGATCGTGAACGATGCCGCGCAGCGCCGCATAGACGGCGGCGACCAGCCCCACCATCACCATGCCGGGGCCCCAGGCCACGGTGGCATCGCTGAGTGGGAGCAGGCGCAGAGCGCCCAGCAGGCCGAGCTTGATCATCAGCCCCGAGAGAATGGCGCTGGCCATGGGCGGTGCGACCGGATGTGCCAGCGGTAGCCAGGCATGCACGCCGATGACACCGGCCTTGATGGCCAGGCCGAATGCCAGGCATCCCAGTGCCAGAGGCGGCAGTTCGTGGCGGGTCAGCCCGGCGAAGCGCAGGTCGCCGGTGGCGCTGGCAATGAGGGCGAGGCCCGCCATCATCGCCACTTCGGCCAGCAGCAGCATGGCCAGGTAGCCCAGGCCGGCCAGACGCGAGGCCCGATGCCCGTCGTGCTGCACCATGGCCCATCCCAGCAGGCTGAGCAGCGCGGCGCCGGTGTAGAAGGTGAGCAGGTCCGAAGCGAGCAGGGTGCACAGGTGGATCACCGCCGCCGCCGCCAGGATGGCCAGTAACCGATGGGCGGCAGGGAAGGTGGCGCGCCAGGTATAAGTGGCCCACAGCACCAGCGGCCAGATGCACAGCGCCGGCAGCAGAAAGGCCAGGCCGGTGGCATCCAGGATCAAGCCGTGCCATGTCGTCAGTGTCATGACGGGACCCAGACCCCAGGCCAGCGCGGCAAGCCCCAGTGCCAGCCAGGAGAGGCGTCGGGTGGTGTCGCTGTGAGTGGGGCGGGAGGCGATAACGGCTGCCCGGCGCGGCTCGGGGCGCAGCCCCAGGTCGAACAGACGCCACAGGCAGGCAGCGGTGAAGAAGGTGCCGAGCAGCACGGTCGCGGCAATGAGGTAATGGCCCTGCGCCAGCGCCCCTTGCAGCAGCCACCACTTGCCGACGAACCCGCCGGTCGGGGGGATGCCCAGCAGGCTGAGACCGGCCAGCGCCATGGCCAGCCAGGCCAGCGGCAGGCGACCGGCGTCGCCGGCCAGCCGGCTGAGGCGATCGTGGCCGTGGGCGACGACGATGGCGCCGGCGGCAATGAACAGGGCACCCTTGGCCAACCCGTGGGCAAGCAACAGCAGCAGGCCGCCCGGAAAGGCAGGGTCGTGCGCAGCGTTCGGCGTGGGCCAGCTCATGTCGGCATCGAGTCCGAGCAGCAGCAGGGCGTAGCCGCTGTGGCAGAGCGTGGACCAGGCAATCAGGAGCTTGAGCCGGGTCTGCAGCGCGGCCTGAACACCGCCCCAGCCCAGTGCCACTATCCCGATCAGAACCAGCCAATCGAGCTGAGCGCTGTGGAGCTGGGCGAGAGGGGCCAGCCACAGACGCCACAGCACGAACAGGGTCGCCGCCACGACCACCGCCGAGAGCATGGCACTGACCGGCGCCTGAGCCTTGGAGTGGGCAGCCGGCAGCCAGGTGTGCAGCGGCACCACGGCGGCCTTGATCAGCAGCCCCAGGGTAAGCAGGGTGGCCGCCAGGCGCATGGTGGCGCCATCCTCGAGCGTGTCGACCAGCAGGCCGAGATCGAGCCGGCCGGTCTGGCCGTAGATCAGTGCCGTTCCCAGCAGGTAAAGCAGCGAAGCCAGCAGCGAGGCCATCAGATAGCGCAGGGCGGCCTCGCCGAAGCGGTCGTGGGGAGAGCGGGCCACCAGGCCAACGCCGGCCAGGGTGACCAGCTCAAGCGTCACGTAGAGATTGAACAGATCCTGGGACAGCAGCATGGCATTGAGGCCGCCCCACATCATCCACCACAGCGGCCACAGATGTCGGTCGCTTGATGTCGACGGATCCAGCAGCAGGGCCAGGCTGGCAGCGCCTGCCACGATGGCCGTCATGCCCAGCATCGAGAGTGTGGGCAGATCGAGGTGCCAGGCGATGCCCAGCGGTGGCGGCCAGTTACCCAAGGCGATGCCGAGGGCCTCCCCGCCCAGCGTCGCCGGCAAGGAGAGGGTAAGGCACATCAGCATGGCAGGCAGCCCCAGAGCCACCTGTCGCTTGGGTGAGAGTGTGCCGAGAAAGGCCGCCAGCGAAAGGCCGAGCGGCAGCAGAATCGATGACGGTAGTGCCCAGGCGGCCAGCCCCGTTGACGTCATTGCGACTCCTCACGCCGTCGTTCGTGGGCACGGATCGTCAACCCCAGTGCCGCGGCCGTGGTGCTCACGGCCACCACGATGCCGGTCAACACCATCACGTGAGGAACCGGATCGATGCCGGAGTCGGTGCGGGCAAGAGTGACCAGCAGGAGAAAGATGGCGCTGGCCAGCACGTTGAGCGCCAGAATGCGACGCAGCAGATCGTCGGTGCGGAACAGACCGATGACGGCCATGCCGCAGAGCAGGGCGGCCACGACGGCATAATAGAGGCTCATCGACCCGGCTCCCCGTAAAGGTAAAGGGCCATCAGCATCAGCGCGATCGAGAGTGCCGTGGCGACTTCCACGGCCAGAATCGCCGACTTGGCCAGCGCCTGGGGAATCGCTAGAAAGGTCCCGGTCAATAGCAGACCGCCCAGGCCGACGGCGAGAAAGAGGGCGAGCCCGGCGATCAGTAACAAGCGCAGCAGGGTCTTGAAGCGTGCCTGCTGCATCCAGCCGACACGGTCGGCCAGTAGCAGCAGAATGCCGCCGGCTCCCAGAACCGCACCAGCTGGGAAGGCTCCACCCGGGGCATGGGCGCCGCGCCACAGTAGATAGGTGGGAACGAGCAGAAACAGCGGATGCAGCAGGCGCGACAGAGCGGGCAGACCGGGCAGTGCAGTCGCCGGAGCAAAGGGACGCAGCGCCGGGCCCAGTGACCAGACCAGCATCACGGCACCAAGCATCACCGCCACTTCGAGCAGCGTGTCAAGCGCGCGGATATTGAGCAGTACAGCGGTCACGGCATGGCTGACTCCGGTGGCGTCCAGCTCGGCCGTCACCTCGGCGGCCAGACCGGGGCGTGAGAGTCGTTGAACGCCCCAGGCCAGCCATCCTGCGCTGAAGCATGCGGTGAAGATGGCTGGGTAGCGCCAGTAGCGGTGCCACTGCTGCGGGTGGGAACCGACAGCGGCCGCGCTGGGCAGGCGTCCCAGCGCGGTGAGCAGCAGTGCGCCGGTCACGCCGGCGCCGATGGCGGCCTCTGCCAGGGCAATGTCCGGGGCTTCGAGGCGTACCCAGACCAGCGCCATGAGCAGGTTGAAGGCCATGAAGTGCACTACGGCGGCGAAGCGTTGAGGCAAGAACAATGCCTGCCAGCCGAGCCAGATCAGGCCGGCGGCGAGCAGCAGATCGAAGCCCACGGTCAACGCCGTCATTCGTGCGGTTCCCGACGCGCCTCCCGGCTTGCGCCCGTGCGGTTCTGCCAGGGACGAATGCCGCAAGCATCGGCCGTCGATGCCACCAGCGTGGCGCCGATGCCCGATGCCAGCAGCACCAGTAGCCAAACCAACATGATCTTGGCAGCCTCGGCAAGGCTCCCGGCCTGCAGCGCCAAGCCGGAACAGAGCAGCCCGAGCCCCAAATTGTCCGCCTTGGTCAGGGCATGCAGCCGGGTGAAGATATCGGGAAAGCGAATGATACCAAGGCTGCCCGTAACGAAGAACAGGGCGCCGGCGGCGATCAGAAGATGGCTGAACACCTCGTGCCACTCAGTCATGCCTGGCCTCCTCGCGTGCCTCGCCGTCTTCTCTCAGCAGCGTCCAGGTGCGGGTGACGAAGTTGGCCATGGCAACCGCAGCAAGCAGGGCAACCAGCAATGCAACGTCGATCAGTACCGGCTGTTCGACCAGCGCGCTCAATATCAGAAGCACGGCTACGGTCGCCGTCGTTATCAGCTCTGCGGCGATCATGCGGTCGGCGCTGGTGGGCCCCTGCCAGATGCGCCAGGCACCGATACCGGCATTGGCCAGCAGCAGGACGGCGGCGAACAGGTAGATCGGAGTCATGGGAAGCCTCCTTTACGACGATGCCCACCACCGAAAAGCGCATCGACGTGACTTTCCAGGCGCTGCAGCATGGCGGCGATGCCGTCTCGATAGTGCAACACATGCACTTGGAGACGGTCGCTATCGATACGTACGGTGAGAGTGCCGGGGAGCAGGTTGATCAAGGTTGCCATGAACAATCGGCTGGAGGTGTCGTCCAGCCGCTGCCAGCGATGTTCGATGACTCGTGTATCGAGCTGCATGCGTGGACGACAGGCGAGCCAGGCTACCTCGATACCGCCGCGCAGGCCGAGCCACAGGGCCAGCGTCAGCAGGCGCAGCCAAGCCAGTGGCCGCAGCGGCAGGTTGGGAGCCGGCATCACTAGTGCGGCGGCGATGATGGCAGGCACTCCCCAGCGCCAGCTCTCCGCTTCGCCGCCGCTTAGGATCCACCACAGCAAGGCGAGCAGGGTCAGGCGGCCGACCCAGTTGCGCCAATCGCCAAACTTAGTTGGCAGATGTCGTCGCCTCGTCATGGCGGTCCGAGTGGGTGGCATCCGCTCCCTCGCGCTTGCGCAGGATGAACTTCTCAAGCTCCACGACCAGATAGAGCGCGATGCTCCCGGCCAGTATGACCAGCCAGTGAATCGGCGACAGGGCAGCGCTGCCGAATACCGTCTGCATGAACGGAATGTAGGTCCAGCCCAGCTGCAGCACTACCACCAGCCCGATGGCGACCCATACCGGACGGCTGCCGAAGATACCGTGCAGGGAGAGGGTGCTGTTGACCAGGAAGCGGCTATTGATGAGATAGGCGGCGCTGCCCATCACCAGCATGTTGACCGCCCCGGTGCGTGCCATCTCTTCGCTGCCGCCCTGCAGCTGCATGATCCACAGGAACATGCCGAACACACCGGCCAGCAACAGGAGCGAGACGAAGAACACACGCCAAAGCAGGAACAGGTCGAGCAGGGCTGCGGATGGGTCCCGGGGCTCGCGCTGCATTATGTCGTCCTCGGCCTTCTCGAAGGCCAGCGCCAGGCCCAGCGTCACGGCTACCACCATGTTGACCCACAGCGCCTGCAAGGGCGTGACCGGTAGCATCGTGCCGGCCAGCACCGCCAGCATGATGGCCAGGCCCTGGCCACCATTGGTGGGCAGAATGAAGGTGACGGTCTTGCGGATGTTGTCGTAGACCTTGCGACCCTCCTCGATGGCGCCGACGATGGTGGCGAAATTGTCGTCGGCCAGTACCATCTCTGCCGCTTCCTTGGCGGCCTCGGTGCCCTGGATGCCCATGGCGACACCCACGTCGGCACGCTTGAGTGCCGGGCCGTCGTTGACCCCGTCGCCGGTCATCGCACAGATGCCACCCTTGGCCTGCATCGCCTTCACCAGGCGCAGCTTGTGCTCGGGTGCGGCACGTGCGAAGACATCGACCTCGAGGATGCACTCTTCCAGCGCTTCGTCCGACATCTCCTCGATTTCACGACCGGTCAGTGCGCGTTCGGTGTTGGCGAAACCGAGCTGCTGAGCGATGGCTCTGGCGGTGACTGCATGGTCCCCGGTCACCATGACCGGACGAATACCGGCCTGAAGACACTGTTCCACCGCCTCGATGGCAGCCTCCCGCGGGGGGTCGAGCAGGCCGATCAGGCCGAGCAGCACCAGTCCATTCTCGGCATCCTCGTCGCTGAGCTCGCCGGAGATCTCGCTGGCATCCTTTTCCGCCAGGGCCAGCACGCGCAGGCCGCGCGAGGAGAGATCGTGGATACGCTTTTCCCAGGTAGCCTGATCGAGATCGCTGTCGCCGTCATCGCCACGTACCTTATGGCACATCTCCAGCAGGCGGTCGGGCGCCCCCTTGACCAGCAGGCGCTTGCCCTCCAGATCATTGAGGGTGGCCATGTACTTGCGCTCGGATTCGAAGGGAATCGAATCCTGGCGTTGATGTTCGTCACGCAGCTGAGCGGTTTCCAGCCCGCCCTTGGCACCGGCAACCACCAGCGCGCCCTCGGTGGGATCGCCGTGGATCGTCCAGCGCTCATCCTCTTCGGCGAGCTCGGCGTCGTTGCACAGCACACCGACCTTGAGGAAGTGTGCCAGCGCTGGGTAGTCGTCCGGCGAGACCTCCTCACCCTGCTCATCGTCCTCGGTATTCTCTGGGGCCTTGTGTAACTTGCCCTCCGGGGCGAAGCCTATCCCCGAGAGACGGAATTCGCCCTCCGGCAGCCAGATCGCCTGAGCGGTCATTTCGTTACGGGTGAGAGTGCCGGTCTTGTCGGAAAAGATGGTCGAGATCGAGCCAAGGGTTTCCACTGCCGGCAGCCGACGGATGATGGCGTTGCGCTTGGCCATGACCTGCACGCCGAGGGCCAGGGTGATGGTGACGATGGCGGGAAGCCCTTCGGGAATCGCGGCAACCGCGAGCCCCACTGCTGCCATGAACATGGCGCTGATCGGCTCGCCGTGCAGTACCACGCCGATGGTGGCGGTCAGGGCGGCGGCGCCGAGAATGAAAAACGCCAGCACGCGGCCGGCACGATCGAGCTGCTGCAATAACGGCGTCTTGAGCTGCTCCACGCCGCGCAGCATTTCGGAGATACGGCCTATTTCGGTGCGGGTGCCGGTTTCCACCACCAGGCCTTGGGCGGTGCCCTGAACCACGATGGTACTGGCAAACACCATGGCGCTGCGGTCGCCAAGGTCGGCATCCTCTTCGACCGGGTCCGTCTGCTTGTCGACCGGGGTGGATTCGCCGGTCAGAGCGGCTTCCTCGGTGCGCAGGCGCTTGGCTTCGAGCAGGCGCAGGTCTGCCGGTACACGGTCGCCGCTCTCCAGCATGACGATGTCGCCAGGCACCAGCTCTTCGGCATCGATGGTCTGGCGCCTGCCGCCACGCAGCACCGACGCCTGGGGTGAAAGCATGTTGCGTATGCTCTCGAGGGCCTGTTCGGCCTTGCCCTCCTGAATGAAGCCGATCAGGGCGATGATGATCACCACCCCGACGATGGCCCCCGCATCGAGGGTATGGCCAAGGGCCAGACTCGCCACTGCCTCCACCAGCAGGATAATCATCAGGATGTTGTTGAACTGATCCAGCAGCCTTCGCCACCAGGGGCGCCCCTCCTCCTGTTTGAGCTGGTTGGGGCCGTACTTGTCCAGGCGTGACTTGGCCTCCTGGTCGCTCAGCCCATCGCTGCTGCTGTCGAGTTTTTCCTGGGCTTCTGCCAAGGGCAAGGCGTGCCAGGCGGTGCGGGAATCGTCTTGGCGATCGGCCATTTCCTTATCTCCGATAGCGTGGTGAAAGTCGTTCAGATGTAACATACACGGTGCTGCATTGCCGTGATCCAGCGCAAGTTACGCCACCAACTCCTTGTCACATCGATATTACCGGCTAGCTGCCATGAGGCGGGAAGGCCTGGGCTCGTCGCAGTCCTGACAAACCCTGTCATGGCGAGTGCAGGTACGTCTTGGCCCTAGTGTAGGAACAGTGAAGAGTGAGAGGAAACCGCCGTCCTGTTTCGGTGGGTATCCTGTTGGCCACCATGCCCTGGGCCTTGCGCTATGATGATGCCCTCAATGGAGCGGAGAGACGATGTCTGCCACTAACACGCGCTGTCCCTGTGGCAGTGAGCTGAACTTGAGCGAATGTTGCGGTCACTATCACGCCGGTGCCCTTGCACCCACCCCCGAAGCTTTGATGCGCTCCCGCTACAGCGCTTTTGCCCTTGGGCTTCACGCCTACCTGGTCGAAACCTGGCACGCCAGTACACGACCCACCGAGCTGCACCTGGACGATGCTACCCGCTGGGTGCGTCTCGACGTGCTCGATCACGACATGCAAGGCGAGCGTGGACGCGTGCATTTTCGCGCCACCTTTCGTGAAGGAAGACGCTGGGGCAGGCTAGAGGAGAACTCGCGCTTCGTGCACGAGGAGGGCCGCTGGTTCTATGTCGATGGCGAGCCTACGCTCGAGCGACTCAAACCCGGCCGCAACGACTCTTGCCCTTGCGGCAGCGGTCGCAAGTTCAAGAGCTGCTGCGGCTTGGCGTGAGAGAGGTGGCCTAGAGCACCATGGCGGCCAGCCAGCCGAAGCCGATCAGTGGCAGGTTGTAGTGCAGAAAGGTCGGTATCACGGTGTCCCGGATATGGTCATGCTGGCCGTCGGCATTCAACCCCGCGGTTGGGCCTAGGGTCGAGTCGGAGGCCGGCGACCCGGCATCGCCCAGTGCCGCGGCGGTGCCCACCAGGGCAATGGTGGCCATGGGTGAGAAACCGAAGCTGAGCGCCAGCGGTACGTAGAGCGAAGCGATGATCGGCACGGTGGAGAACGACGAGCCGATTCCCATGGTGATGAACAGGCCGACGAGCAGCATGATCAGTGCCGCCAGCCCCTTGTTGTCGCCGATGAGCCCCGCCGAACCTTCCACCAGGGCAGGCACCTCTCCGGTGGCCTGCATCACCCCGGCGAAACCCGCCGCGCTGATCATGATGAAACCCACCAGCGCCATCATGCGCATGCCTTCGGTGAAGATGTCGTCCTGCTCGTGCCAGCGGAACACGCCGCTGACGGACAGCAGGGCGAAGCCGAACAGTCCACCCAGCACCATCGAGCCCGAGAGCAGCTGGATCGCCACGGTGCCCACCAGCGAGGCGGCTAGCACGGCCATTTGCCAGGGCGCCAGGTGGCGAGCGGCCTCGGCTGGCGTCTCGTCGCCGTGAGCCAGGTCGCGGTCCTCATAGTGGCGCGGCCGGCGATAGCTGAACAGCACGGCGACGGCGAGCCCCAGCGCCATGCCGCCAATGGGCATCAGCATGGCCATGGGCACCATGCCGCGGGTCACTTCCAGGCCGAGTTCGGCACCGCTTTCGTTGAGATTGGCCAGCAGAATGTCGTTGAGGAAGATCGCACCGAAGCCCACCGGTAGCAGCATGTAGGGTGCGGTGATGCCGAAGGTGATGACGCAGGCCGCCACGCGGCGATCCAGACGCAGGTGATTCATCAGCTTGAGCAGCGGTGGCACCAGCACCGGGATGAAGGCGATGTGCACCGGAATCAGGTTCTGCGAACTCACCGCCGCGGCGAGCAGGGCGCCCAGCAGGGTAAAGGCGACCCAGCGTCGGCTCTCGGGCTTGCCGTCCAGGTGCAGGCCGCGGATCGCTCGTTCGGCGAGCAGCTCGGTGACTCCGGAGCGTGCCAGGGCCACGGCGAAGGCGCCCAGCACGGCGTAGGAGAGAGCAATGGTGGCGCCATTGCCGAGCCCCTGGTTGAAGGCGTCCATGATCTCACCGATGGGCATGCCTGCCACCAGCCCGCCAACCAGGCTGGCGGCGATCAGGGCGAAGACGACGGAAACTCGGGCAAGGCTGAGGGTGACCATGACCAGGATGGCCAGAACGATGGCATTCATAACGGCTCTTGGGCTGGAGAATCGGACCGAAGGGAAAGGTACTGACCAACGAAAGCCCCGACTTTGCGGGTCGGGGCAGCGTATCTTACCTCAGCTTGGCGGCCGGGTCAGTGGCTCGGCAGCAGTTCCACCGGCACCAGCGCGTTGAGTACCCGCGAGGCGATGAGTTGCGTGGCGCCTTCGATATCCGGGCCGAAAAAGCGATCGCGATCGTAGTAGTCGACATGGCCGCGAAGCGCCTTGCGCGCTTGTTCCAGCATCGGCGTGGTGGTCAGGCGCCGGCTCTGCGCGTCGGTGCGAAAATCGAGCCCCTGACAGGCGGCCAGCCACTCGATGGCGACGATCCCTCTCACGTTGTCGGCCATCTCCCACAGGCGCTTGCCGGCTGCCGGGGCCATGGAGACATGGTCTTCCTGATTGGCCGAGGTGGGCAGGCTGTCGACGCTGTGAGGGTGGGCCAGGGCCTTGTTCTCGCTGGCCAGCGCCGCAGCGGTGACCTGGGCGATCATGAAGCCGGAGTTGACGCCGCCGTTCTGCACCAGGAAGGGCGGCAGCTGCGACATGTGGGTGTCCATCATCAGCGAGACGCGGCGCTCGGTGAGCGAGCCGATCTCGGCGATGGCCAGGGCCAGGTTGTCGGCGGCCATGGCCACCGGTTCGGCGTGGAAATTGCCACCGGAGAGGATGTCGCCCGCGTCACTGA
Organism: Halomonas sp. TH-94; assembly: GCF_057473365.1. NCBI lineage: Bacteria > Pseudomonadati > Pseudomonadota > Gammaproteobacteria > Oceanospirillales > Halomonadaceae > Halomonas > Halomonas sp. TH-94. Next base: position 53,409 of record NZ_JBYCKL010000040.1, on the reverse strand, counting down.
ACACCAGCGGGTTGTCGGAGACTGCATTGATCTCGATGGCCAGCACTTCAGCGGCCTGGCGAATCTGAGTCAGCACCGCGCCCATTACCTGGGGCTGACAGCGCAGCGAGTAGGGGTCCTGGACCTTGTCGCAATCGGCGTGGGAGTCGCTGATCTCGCTGCGCTCGCCAAGCAGGTGGCGATAGGCCGCGGCGGCGTCGATCTGACCGCGCTGGCCTCGAGCGTCGTGGATGCGTGGATCGAAGGGTGAGCGTGAGCTCAGCGTGGCCTCGACCGTCAGGGCGCCGCACACCGTGGCAGCCGCGAACAGGTCTTCGGCTTCGAACAGACCCTTGAGGGCATAGGCGGTGGATACCTGGGTGCCGTTGAGCAGCGCCAGCCCTTCCTTGGGGGCGAGCCTGAGCGGCTGGAGCCCGGCGATCTCGAGGGCCTGGCGGGCCGGAATCCATTCGCCGCGATGGCGTGCCTTGCCTTCGCCGAGCAGCACCACGCTCATGTGGGCGAGCGGTGCCAGGTCGCCGGAAGCACCCACCGATCCCTTGAGCGGAATGTGCGGGTAGACCTCGGCATTGACCAGGGCGAGCAGGGCGTCGAGCACCTCGCGGCGAATGCCGGAGAAGCCCCGGGCCAGGCTGTTCACCTTGAGCACCATGATGAGCCGCACCAGGGCGTCTTCCATGGGTGCCCCCACGCCGGTGGCGTGAGATAGCACCAGCGAGCGCTGCAGCTCCTCCAGGTTGTCGTGGTCGATGCGGGTCTGGGCCAGCAGGCCGAAGCCGGTGTTGATGCCGTAGACGGTGCGGTCTTCGGCGACGACGCGATTGACGCAGTCTACGCTGCGCTGAATGGCGGCGTCGGCGCTGTCGGGTAGCGTCACGCGTAGCGGCGCCTCGAAGACCTGGCGCGCCTGGGCCAGGGTCATCTTGCCAGGTTGGATGTCGAGATGAGGCATGGATGTCTCTCTGGTAAAGGGGTTGGCGGCTGAAGCGATGAGCCGTGCCGGCAACAAGCTTTCGCGAGGGCGCTGTGAACCCATCCCTGGGCGCTACTTTTGCCATCCATGGCAAAAGACCCTCGCTTCCCCTTGTCCGCGGCACACATCGCCGAACGTTGAGGCGCTGTTACTTATCGAGCATCGGCATATCCAACCCGTTTTCCCGGGCGCAATGCTTGGCGATATCGTACCCGGCATCGGCGTGACGCATCACCCCGGTGCCCGGGTCGTTGCGCAGCACTCGGCCGAGGCGGACGTGAGCGTCATCGGTACCGTCGGCGACGATCACCACCCCGGCATGCTGGGAGTATCCCATGCCCACGCCGCCGCCATGGTGCAGCGAGACCCAGGTGGCGCCGCCGGCGGTGTTGAGCAGGGCGTTGAGCAGCGGCCAGTCGGAGACGGCGTCGGAGCCGTCCAGCATGGCTTCGGTCTCGCGGTTGGGGCTTGCCACCGAGCCGGAGTCGAGATGGTCGCGACCGATGACCACCGGCGCCTTGAGCTCGCCGGTTCTTACCATCTCGTTGAAGGCCTGGCCGAGGCGGGCGCGATCCTTGAGCCCCACCCAGCAGATACGCGCCGGCAGTCCCTGGAAGCTGATGCGCTCGCGGGCCATGTCGAGCCAGCGGTGCAGGTGCGGGTCGTCGGGAATCAGCTCCTTGACCTTGGCGTCGGTCTTGTAGATGTCCTCCGGATCGCCGGAGAGCGCCGCCCAGCGGAAGGGGCCGATGCCCTGGCAGAACAGCGGGCGGATATAGGCCGGTACGAAGCCGGGGAAGTCGAAGGCGTTGGCTACCCCCTCCTCCTTGGCCATCTGGCGAATGTTGTTGCCGTAGTCGAAGGTCGGCACACCCATCTGCTGGAAGTCGAGCATGGCCTGCACGTGCACCGCCATGGACTGCTTGGCGGCCTTGACCACCGCCTCGGCTTCGCTCTTGCCGCGCGTCACGTACTCGTCCCAGCTCCAGCCAGACGGCAGGTAGCCGTGCAGTGGGTCATGGGCGCTGGTCTGGTCGGTAACCATGTCGGGCCTGACACCGCGTTTTACCAGTTCCGGCAGTACGTCGGCGGCGTTGGCGCACAGACCGATGGAGACCGCCTTGCCTTCGGTGGTGTAGCGCTCGATGCGTGCGATGGCATCGTCGAGGTCGTCCGCCTGTTCGTCCAGATAGCGGGTGCGCAGGCGGAAGTCGATGCGCGATTGCTGGCATTCGATGTTGAGCGAGCAGGCGCCGGCGAGGCTCGCTGCCAGCGGCTGGGCGCCGCCCATGCCGCCAAGGCCGGCGGTGAGGATCCAGCGGCCCTGCAGGTTGCCGTCATAGTGCTGACGGCCGGCCTCGACGAAAGTCTCGTAGGTGCCCTGGACGATGCCCTGGGAGCCGATGTAGATCCACGAGCCGGCGGTCATCTGGCCGTACATCATCAGGCCCTTGCGGTCGAGCTCGTTGAAGTGCTCCCAGTTGGCCCAGGCCGGCACCAGGTTGGAGTTGGCCAGCAGCACCCGCGGGGCATCCTTGTGGGTCTCGAAGACGCCCACCGGCTTGCCCGACTGGATCAGCAGCGTCTGGTGGTCCTCCAGGCGCCTGAGAGTGTCGACGATGGCGTCGAAGCACTGCCAGTCGCGGGCGGCACGGCCGATGCCGCCGTAGACCACCAGGTCCTCGGGGCGTTCGGCCACGTCGGGGTGAAGGTTGTTCATCAGCATCCGCAGCGGCGCTTCGGTGAGCCAGCTCTTGCAGCTGAGCTCGCTGCCGGTGGGGGCTGCAATTTGCCGGCTGGCGTCGTGGCGGGGATCGGCAGGGGCGGTATGGCTGTTCATCGTCGTATCTCTCTGAGTGATGGCGTAAGTCGTTATGTATTGGGTTCCGGATGACGTCGGGTTCAGGAATCCAGCGTCAGCCCGTGGATCAGTCGTGCGGCGGCCTTGGCGGTGCGGCCGTCGATATCGAAGCCCGGGTTCAGCTCGGCAATATCGGCCAGGCGCAGCTTGCCGCTGTCGCGTACGGTTTCGATCAGCGGTTCGAGCAGGGCCAGCGACACGCCGCGAGCGGCGGGAGCGCTCACTCCGGGGGCCTCGGCGGCGGGCATGACGTCCAGATCGATACTCAGGTAGAGGTGGTCGCAGCGCGCCATGAAGCGCTGGAGGTCGCGCGCGAGGCCGTCCATGCGCTGCGCCTCGAATTCACGGTCTTCGCGTATCAGCACGTTGAGCTCCCGCGCCCGAGCGAACAGGGCGCGGGTATTGCTGGCTCGGCTTACCCCCAGGCAGGCGTAGCGAAAAGGCCAGCCGCGCTGACTGCACTCGGCGGCAATCTGGGCGAAGGGAGTGCCGGAGGAGCGCACGTGGCCGGGATCGCGCAGATCGAAGTGGGCGTCGAGGTTGACGATACCGATACGCGGACGGGCCTCGCCCTGCGCCTCGAAGTGGCGCGCCAGCCCCGACCAGCTGCCGAAGGCCACTTCGTGACCGCCGCCCATGACCAATGGCAGGTGGCCGGCCTGCAGCACGTTGGCGACCCGTTCGGCCAGGCGCTGCTGTGCCGATTCCAGGTCGGTATTGCCGTGGCAGTGCACGTCGCCGGCATCGTAAACCGGGGCGGTCCGGTGCCAGGCCAGCGGTGCCAGCGCCCGGCGCAGCGCCCGCGGCCCATCGGCGGCACCTACTCGGCCCTGATTGCGGGCGACGCCCGCATCGCTGGCAAAGCCTATCAGTGCCACGCCGGAAGGGCTGCTGCGCTTCAGCGGGGTAATGACCTGATGCCAGCGCAGGCTATCGGGTTCCGGGTCTTCGCGTCCGGCCCACAGAGACATGTCGATGGCTGGATCGGCCAGGTGCAGTTCAGTGCTGTTCTTGGACATGAGTCGCTTCTCCCCCATAGATGCGTTGGCGCAGTCGACCGGGCTGCACGGCGTAGGCCAATTCGGCCGGTGTCTCGATTGCCCAGAGGCACAGGTCAGCCGGTGCGCCCTCCGTAATGAGACCGACGGACTGCGTGTGGAGGCCAAGTGCCTGGGCGCCGTGAGCGGTCATTCCCGCCAGCGCCTCGCGGGGCGTAAGGCGGAACAGGGTGCAGGCGAGATTGAGCATCAATGTGGGCATGAACAGCGGTGAGCTGCCTGGATTGGCGTCGGTGGCTAGCGCCATCGGCACGCCGGCGTTGCGTAGCGCGGCAATCGGAGGCAGCTGCGTTTCGCGCAGTGTGTGAAAGGCACCGGGCAGCAGCACCGCGACACTGCCTGCCTCACGCAGGGCATCCACGCCGGCCTCGTCCAGATACTCGATATGGTCGGCGGAAAGCGCGCCATGCCGGGCTGCCATGGCGCTGCCGCCCAGATTGGAGAGCTGTTCGGCATGGGCCTTGATCGGCAGCCCATGGGCCGTTGCGGCTTCAAAGACCCGTTCGCACTGGGCCACCGAGAAGGCAATCTTTTCGCAGAACACATCCACTGCATCCGCCAGCCCCTGATCGGCGGCGGCGGGAATCATCTCGCGGCATACCAGGTCGATGTAGCCATCGCTGTCGTCCGTGTATTCCGGCGGTAGTGCGTGGGCGCCAAGCAGGGTGGTCACCACTCGCACCGGCAGCTCCTCGCCGAGGCGGCGCGCCACGCGCAGCATCTTCAGCTCGTCGGATACGGTAAGTCCGTAGCCGGACTTGATCTCTACGGTGGTCACGCCTTCGCGTATCAGCGCTTCCAGGCGGGGTCTGGCCAGAGCGAAGAGCGTTTCCTCGCTGGCCGCGCGCGTGGCGCGTACGGTGCTGAGGATGCCGCCGCCGCTGCGGGCGATCGCCTCGTAGCTCGCGCCTTCGAGACGTCGTTCGAACTCGTCGGCCCGCGAGCCGCCGAATACCAGGTGGGTGTGGCAATCCACCAGGCCCGGCGTCATGACGCCGCCGCGACTCATGACCTCGCAGTGAGCGAACTCTCTTTCATCCACCTGGCTGGTGGGGACCACGCCGACGATGGTTGCGCCCGCCGCCATGACCGTCATCGGCTCGCAGCGAGTGTCCCGGCCATCGAACAGCGTGACGCCGTGCCAGATTCGACTCGGCTTGAGTATCGCAGACATAGGGGCTCCTGATATCGTCGTGTACCAGCTATTGTATATACATTTAAGATCTCTTTCGACATACGTCAAGTCCTGCCTGGATAGGGCTCGGGGCATACTCAATGGATCGGCTGCCGGGGGATGGAAATAACACATTGAAAACAGTGGAGTAGAGGGCTTGAAAGCTTGCCGGGCCTCGCTGCGCATTCCCTTGCCGTTGAACTAAGGTCTACCTAGGAGCGTGCGCTTGCGGATGGCGTGCGGCGCTAGCGTAATGTATATACAAATAAGGAGCCGGCGCGTAACGGCTGCGCCAGCCGCAGCGCAACCACAATCACAATGCGAGGACGATACCAATGGCGATTCCCGAACCAGCCACCCGGGACATGCGCAGTGTCAGCTGGCTCACCGTAGCCAAGCTGTTCGTACCCAGCGCGCTGGGAATATTGATCTTCTTCATTCCCGTCACCATCGGCGGCAGAAGCACCATTTTGCTCGATCACATGGTGACCGGGGCGCGCGAGCTGATGGGCGATGCCGCGGGTCTGTACGCGCTGGCGCTGATTGTCGCCGGTGCTGCCTACCCGCTGTGGAAGGGGAGCTGGCGCCGAAGCCTGACCGAGCGCATCTTCACCGTACTCAAACTGGCCGGGGTCGCCGTCGCCATAATGGCCATGACGGGCTGGGGGCCGGCCCTGTTGCACGAGCCGGACATGCTGCCGTTCCTGTTCAATCGGCTGGTGATCCCGGTTGGGTTGATCGTGCCCATCGGCGCGGTATTCCTGGCCTTGCTGATCAGCTACGGGCTGCTCGAGCTGATCGGCGTTCTGCTGCAGCCGGTCATGCGTCCGATCTGGCGAACGCCCGGGCGCTCGGCCATCGATGCCGTGGCCTCGTTCGTGGGCAGCTATTCGATTGGCCTTTTGATCACCAACCGGGTCTATCAGGCAGGGCAGTACTCGGCCCGTGAGGCGGCGATCATCGCCACCGGCTTCTCCACGGTTTCCGCCACCTTCATGATCATCGTGGCGCGCACCCTGGACCTGATGAGCGTGTGGAATCTCTACTTCTGGCTGACGCTGGCAATCACCTTCATCGTCACTGCCGTCACCGTGCGCTTGCCGCCGTTGTCGCGTATCGACAACGTCAGAACCGACGGCGAGCCTGAAGCGATCCCCGGGACGCGGCTCGCCACGGCCTGGCGTACCGGCCTGGAGGTGGCGGAAAAGGCGCCGGGGCTGCATCGCAGCGTGGCGCTCAACGTTCGTGAAGGACTGCTGATGGCGATCAGCATCCTGCCCTCGATCATGTCGGTGGGCTTGCTGGGCCTGCTGGCCGCCAAGTACACACCGCTCTTCGAGTGGCTGGGCCTGCTGTTCTACCCCTTCGTGGCGATCTGGGGCCTCGAGGATGGAATGGCGCTGGCCCAGGCGTCCGCTGCCGGGCTCGCCGAGATGTTCCTGCCGGCTCTGCTGATGGCCGAGGCCGAGTTCGTCGCTCGCTTTGCCGCCGGCGTGGTATCGGTTTCCGCCGTGCTGTTCTTCTCCGCCTCGATTCCCTGCATCTTGGCTACCAGCATTCCGCTGACGGTCGGGCGTATCGTGGTGGTGTGGTTCATTCGGGTTGCGCTGAGCCTGATGCTGGCGGTTCCCGCAGGGTATCTGGCACAGATGGTCAGCGTGGGCTAGTGCCGCGACGCTCGCTACAAGGAGGCAGGCAGCGCCCCGCGCGATGCCTGCCTTTTTGCGTGGCGGGCATCAGCCGTTGTTGCGGTGAACGGAGCTGCGCAGCTTGTAGCGATCCCCAGGGTGGATAAGCCGGGCGTAGCTGATCAAGTGCTCACCCGACCAGGTGCGACGGGTCATGCTCAGGCAGGGCTGGGCATGGTCGCTTTCAAGGCATGCAGCCGTTGCGGCATCGACCAGAATCGCTTCGACAACGTGCTCGATGTCGGTGATGGGGCAGGCGGCCACCAGGACTTCATTGGGCGTGTGTCGGTTGAAGTCGGTTTCCAGATAGGCGGGCACCCAGCGCGGATTGACGAAGCGATCCTCCAGTTGGATCGGGACACCGTTCTCGCGATGCACGATACGGGTATGAAAGACACGCGTACCGAGTCGCACGCCTAGACGCAGCGCAACTTCATCGTCGGCGGCGATCGACTCGGCGCGCTGTACGTCGTTGCTGTAGGCATGTCCACGCCCGCGGACCTCTTCGGCGATGTTGTGCACCTCAACCAGCGACGACTCTGCCTTGCGATCGGTGACGAAGGTGCCCAGCCCAGGCTGGCGAGTGAGATATCCTTGCTGGACCAGGTCCCGGATCGCCTTGTTGGCGGTCATTCGGCTGACGCCGAAATCGCGGGCCAACTGCTCCTCCGGGGGGATCTGGTGATGTGCCGGCCAGTCTCCGGTATGGATTCTTTCCAGCAGGTGTTGTTGTATCTGCAAGTAGAGAGGAAGGGGACTTCCCATGTGATTGAATCCTGTCCCAGGCTGTCTATACATATTACTTGGCTAGGCGACATGAGGCACCCGTAGAAGTGCCCCGAATGTCGACATCGCAACTTACGGGAGGCGGCTTGAAACTGGTCATCGGAAACAAGAACTACTCTTCCTGGTCGCTGAGACCCTGGCTACTGCTGCGTATGCATGGTCTGCCGTTCGAGGAGATTCGCGTGCCCCTGGCACAGTCTTCCACTCGGGACGCCTTGGCTGCACATAGCGACGCGGGAAAAGTACCGGTATTGCATGACGACGACATCCTGGTATGGGACTCGCTGGCGATCTGCGAGTACATATCCGAAGCGTACCTTTCCGGCGCCGGTTGGCCGGCGGCTCGTCAGGAGCGTGCCGAAGCTCGCTCGCTCAGCGCCGAGATGCACGCCGGCTTCGTCGAGCTGCGAACCCGTATGCCGATGAACTGCCGGGCCAGCGGTCGCCGCGTGGAAATAACCGAGACCCTTGCGGCAGAAATCGAGCGCATCGACCGCATCTGGGCGCAGTGTCAGGAGCGTTACGAGGGGCGAGGCCCATGGCTGTTCGGTGAGTTCTCCATCGCCGACTGCATGTTCGCGCCGGTAGCGTTTCGCTTCGCCAGCTACGGGGTGAAGGTTTCTCCCCGCGCGATGGCCTATCAGCAGACCTTGCTGGGCGCCAAGCCGATGCAGGAGTGGGCAGAGCAGGCCCAAGCGGAGCCTGAAGTGATCGAAAGTGCCGAAGTCGGCACACCATGACCTGAGCCGTTCCGACAGGGGCTTTCACCGGTACGGCGTAGCATGCTTGAATGCCGTACTGTTTCCCGCATTCCTCTGGTAAGAGCGTCATGGCCTTCGGTTCTTCTACCCGTATCAACAAATACATCAGTGAAAGCGGTTTGTGCTCCAGGCGCGAAGCCGACCGCTATGTCGAACAGGGCAACGTGTGGCTCAACGGCAAGCGTGCCAAGACGGGGGACCAGGTCTTTCCCGGCGATGAGGTCAAGGTCAACGGTCAGCTCATCGAACCCCAGGAAGCCGAAGACCTGGTGTTCATCGCCCTGAACAAGCCGGTGGGCATCGTCAGTACCACCGAGCCGAGCGAGAAGGACAACATCGTCGACTTCGTCAAGCATGGGGTACGTATCTTCCCCATCGGCCGGCTGGACAAGGATTCCCAAGGGTTGATTTTCCTGACCAACAACGGGGATCTGGTCAACAAGATCCTGCGAGCCAGCAACAATCATGAAAAGGAGTATCGGGTCACCGTCGACAAGCCGATTACCGATGAATTCGTCGAGGGGATGGCTTCCGGCGTCCGTATCCTCGGAGAGGTGACCAAGCGCTGCAAGGTCGTCAAGGAGTCGACCTTCGTTTTCAACATAACGCTGGTGCAGGGTTTGAATCGCCAGATCCGGCGGATGTGCGAAAAATTCGGTTACGAAGTCACCAGGCTCGAACGCATACGCATCATGAACGTCTCGCTCAAGGGACTGGCATTGGGGGACTGGCGCGACCTGACCCAGAAGGAGGTCGACACCATCGTTGCCTTGACCGAGAGTTCGAGTTCCGATGCCTCGGCCAAGAGCAGGAAACCATCGCCAACCAGGGCATCCAACAAGCGCAAGACGGGTCAGGCCGCGAAGGGAGCGGCGGCCACGGCGAAGCGGGACGCCAAGGGCAAGTCGTCTGCGAGCGGTCGCGGAAAGGGTAAGAGCGCTGCGGGGAAGGCGGCAAAAGCTGGAGCCGCCGGCAAGGGAGGCGGAGCGAAGCCGGCACCCAATGCCAGAAACAAGAAGTCGCTGCATGGAAAACCCAAGCCGGCCGGCGGCCAGGGCGGAAAGGGGGGCAAGCCCCGCCGCACGAAGCCGGGCCGCTGAGCCCACCGACCCTACGTTGCCAACCGATGCGAGTAAGACTCCACCATGTCCCGGACGACGCGGCTCTTCGACCTCATGCAGATTCTGCGGCGTCACCGCTGCCCTGTAAGAGGCAGCGAGCTGGCCCATGAGCTCGGTATCTCGCTGCGCACGCTGTATCGGGACATTGCCGCACTGCGCGGCATCGGGGCCGACATAGAAGGCGACCCGGGGATGGGGTATGTGCTGAAACCCGGGTTGCTGCTGCCGCCGATGACGTTCTCCGAAGAGGAGCTCGAAGCCGTGGCCTTGGGCCTGAAATGGGTCGCCGAACGAGCCGACGAAGAGCTTGCCGAGGCTGCCGACGAGGCCCTCGCCAAGGTGGCGGCGGTGCTGCCCGGTGAGCAGCGACACAGGCTGGAGGACTCTGCGCTCCTCATCGGCCCCGGCTGGCAGCGGCCACAGAACGTCGATCTCAAGATGCTTCGCCGGGCAATACGCGACGAGAAGAAACTCGATATCACCTATCGCGACCAGATGGGGCGGCGCTCGTCCCGGACCATATGGCCTTGTGCGATCGCCTCCTTCGAGTCGAGCCGGATCGTTGCTGCCTGGTGCGAGCTACGTGAGGAGTATCGTCATTTTCGTGCCGACAGGATCGAAGCGGCGGTATTCACAGGAGAAGGTTTTCCCCGCAGGAGATGCGTGCTCCAAAAGGAGTGGCTGCAAACCCTACTGCCATGTTCTGTCACTGCCAAGGCCTATCCTGTTCACTCCTCAAGCCGAGAAATGGAGCAATCGATAATGGCACAGGAACTGGTCTTTTATACCAACCCTTGGTCGCGCGGCGGTATCGTACATTGGATGCTGGAGGAGATCGGCCAGCCGTATCGTATGGAGGTGCTCGAATACGGGGCTTCCATGAAGGCCCCCGAGTACCTCGCCATCAATCCCATGGGCAAGGTGCCGGCGATTCGTCATGGCGATACCGTGGTCACCGAAGCGGCTGCCATCTGCGCCTATCTGGCAGAGACCTTTCCGGAGGCCGGGCTGCTACCGGCACCCGAGGCGCGTGGCGACTATTTCCGCTGGCTCTTCTTCGCCGCCGGGCCGCTGGAAATGGCGATATCCTTGAAGTCTGCCGACATCACTCTCAACGCGGAGCGGCAGATGCAGTTCGGTTGCGGTAGCTACGATACGGCTGTCGAAACCCTGGCTTCCGCCGTGGCGGGGCGGCGCTACATCGCTGGCGAGACCTTTACCGCCGCCGATGTCTATGTCGGCTCCCACATCGGCTGGGGCATGCAGTTCGGCACGCTTCCCCGGCGCCCTGAGTTCGAAGCCTACTGGGATGGCCTGAAAGGGCGTCCGGCTCATCAGCGTACTGAAGAGGCAATTGCCAAGGCAATGCCCAGCGACGCGGGGAGCCTCGGCTGAGCGAGACCTGCGGCGGCGCGCCGTCTAGACGGCCGAGGTGCGGTCACGGCCGGCATGCTTCGAGCGGTACATGCTGCTGTCGGCGGCGCGAATGAGCGCTTCGATGTCCCGATAGGGCGCCCCAGGGGCGAGGGTTGCCAGACCGAAAGAGGCGGTGACCTGCTGCGGCAGGTCACTGCTCTGAGCGAGCGAGGCAATGCGTGCCCTCAGGGTTTCCGCCAGCGCATGAGCCCTGCACTTGTCGAATCCAGGCAGTATCAGGATGAACTCGTCGCCGACGTAGCGTCCGGCGTGGACTTTCTCTTGCTCCATGGCCTGCTGAAGAATGGCGGCGATGCGGATCAGTACCTTGTCGCCGACGGCATGGCCGAAACGATCATTGACCTTCTTGAAGTGGTCGAGGTCGATGAAGATGACCGAGAGCGGCGCCCCGCCGTGCTGCCCGTGGTCGAACTCCTCGCGCAGGGTCGTCTCCAGATGCTCCCGGTTGTACAGCTCGGTCAGAGGGTCGAGCTTCGTCTTGAGCTCGAGTGCCCGCTGTTCGTGACGCAACCTTTCGAGCTCTTGCTCCTTTTGTAACAAATCCTTCTGCAGACGCGCGGTGCGTTCGAGCAGCAGCATCTTTGCCTCGTGCATGATCTGCTTGGGCTCCAGCCACTCCGGCGGGCGCACGTTGTAGAGCGTGGCAATGGCCGGCAGCCGCTCCTGCAAGTCGATCAGATGGACGAGCATGTCATTGGTGTCGAGGTCGAAGTAGGCGGAGAGCTGCGTGGCAAGCTCGCTCAAGGCAGCCTCACCCTGCAGCCAGGCATCGGCGATCAAGCCGGAGGCGACGATGCAATTGTTGGCCCTTTCATCGTCATTTTCGGCGCAGGTCATGGGTTGATGACTGTCGCGGATCCAGCCGGCGGTACGTGCGGTGAGTTTCCAGCGATGGGCCAGCCAACCGCCGACTCCGGTGTGATCGATCCCATAGACTTCGCGCTCGAGCTGAGCCAGGGCGCGATGGTTCGGCGCTTGGGCCAGCAATTCGAGGTAGCGCTCGTTGTCCACTGCCTGGATGCCGAGCATGCCGATATCCTGAAGCAGAGCGGCAGTAAAGATGATGCTGCTCTGGGACTCCAGGCCGATGCGCTCGGCGAGCAGTTTCGCACTCATGGCACTGACCAGCGAGCGCTGCCAGTAGCGTTCGAGGTTCATGCTGGCCTGCGTCTCGCGGGATGCGGTGTGTATCAGACTGCAGCCCAGCGCGAGCGATAGCGTGCGCTCGATGCCCAGCCGGTTGACGGCCTGCTGCAGATCTTCGACAGGGCGCTGATTGGCATAGAAAACGGTATTGGCCAGGGATAGAAGGTGAACGGAGAGTGCTGGGTCGCTGCCAATTGCCGCGACCATCTCGCGCAGATCCACCTTGGGATCACGGGCCAGCTCGATAACGCGCAGTACGACTTGCGGCAGGGAGGGCAATTGGTCGCAGTCTTCCAGGGCAAGCCTTAACGAAGCGGGAAGCACATCGTTCTCCTTTTTATCGTTCTTACAGCCCTGCGACGTCACGGACGCAGCTGCGTCGCCCACGGCATTGGTACGGTGAACAGGAGTACAGTCGAGCTTGTTAATTTTAGTTAATTTCAAACGATCGATTAAACGCCTTTATTAGAGTGGCGTCAATCAGGGCACCGTACGGGAGGGGCGGTGCGGGATAGCGGCTTTTTGCGATGAGTTGCAGCTTTCAGGCGTGCCGTGATCGAGTCTTGCCGGGGGCGTAGAGATCGCCCCCGACGGTATGTGATGCGCTGAGGGTCAAGGCAGGTCCTTGCCACCCTGCGGGTCGGAGGCATCGTAATCCTGCGTGTCGTCGGGTGCCGACCCTGGCTCGTTCGAGGTGTCATGTTCGTAATCACGGGCCGCCCTGATGGCTTCGGGCTCAGTGTCGTGACGGGATATTTCCTGGGGCGTATCGGGGTCGGTCACGTCGAGCACCCGCCAGCCGCTGACCAGTATCGCATCCTGGGTTTCTTGCGTGATCGGCTCGACTCGTGCGGTACGTGTCATGGGCATCCTCCTTGGGCATGAATCCTTTCCTTTCCCAACATGGCAGAGGAAACGCCGATTGGCTAATGCGCGCCGGCAGCCTTCGTCGCCGGCACTTGACCTGCCTCGGGCATCCGTCCATACATGGGCGTGATACCTTTTTCTCAATGGAGCAGAGCACGCGCATGAGTCGCAGAATGAAGAGCCCGGCTGCGGCTCGCAATCGCCAGCCGATACTGGATGTCTTGAGCATGATCCTGCCCGATGAGGCGCGCATTCTCGAGGTGGCCAGCGGTAGCGGGGAGCATGGGGTGCATTATGCTGCCGCCAAGCCGGGCTGGACTTGGCAGCCCAGCGACCCCAATGCCGAAGCCCGCCGTTCCATCAGCGCCTGGCGACTGCATGCCGGGCTCGAAAATCTTTGCGAACCGCTGCCGCTGGACGTGGCTGGAATCTGGCCGGCGGGACCCTTCGATGCCGTGGTGGCAATCAACCTCATCCACATTTCGCCCTGGGAAGTCTGCGAGGCGCTGATGGCGCGAGCGGCGCAGCGCCTGTGCGAGGGCGGCGTGCTCTATCTCTACGGCCCCTATCGACGCGATGGCCGCCACACGGCGCCCAGCAACGAGGCCTTCGATGCCGATCTCAAGGCTCGCGATTCGCGCTGGGGCGTTCGCGACCTGGAGCAGGTGGTAAGCGAGGCCCGCAAGCACGGCTTCATGCTCGAACAGGCCATCGAGATGCCGGCCAACAACCTCAGCGTGGTGCTGCGCCTGCACTCCTGACGGCGGCGGGTTTATTCCTCGCTTCGGTTCTCTTCGATCTGGCCCGGCACGCGATAGCGTACGCCCTCGGCCTGGCGGTCATCCTCGTAGCGCCGTGTTTCCTCTTCGGCGGGTACGCCCCAAAGGGTCTGGCGGCTGCCGTCATCGTAGGTGTAGGTGGTGCAGCCTGAGAGCAGGACGAGACCCGAAAGAATGGTGATGCGTCGTATAGATGTCACGTGGAATCCCTTCGAAGGATGGCGATGCGGCCAGCCTGAGGCCAGGCCGCACGGTCGTCAAGACGATTTTGCTAGCCCGACCAGCCCAGCAGAATGGGAACGTAGACCACCAGCAAAAGCACGGCGATCAGCCCCACCAGGTAGGGCAGGATGGCTCGGGTGATACGCTCCAGCGGCAGTTGGGTGACCGATGAGGCGACGTACAGGTTGATCGCCACTGGCGGTGTGATCATGCCGATGGCCAGGCCCATCACGATGATGATGCCGAAATGGATCGGATCGATGCCCAGCTGCAACACCAGCGGCAGCAAGACCGGGGTCAGAATGATCAAGGCGCTGGCGGTTTCGATGAAGACCCCGGTCAGCAGGATCACCGCGACCACGAGCAACATGATCACATAGGGGTCGGTGGAGAGCGACAGCACGGCCTGGGCGATGGCGCCAGGCACCTGCCAGCTGGAGAGCGTCCAGCTCAGCACCGCGGAAGTCGCAATGACCAGCATGATCACCGAGGTGGTGATCGCCGAGCGAATCAGTATGCGGTAGATCTCGACGAGCTTTAGGTCGCGATAGACGAACAGCGAGACCAGCAGCGCATAATTGACCGCTACCACCGCCGCTTCACTCGGCGTGAAAATTCCCGAGAAGATGCCCCCCAGAATGATGACCGGCGTCATCAGGCCCCAACTGGCACTTTTGAAGGTGCGCCAGATGGTAGCCAAAGAGAGCTCGGTGCCGCGTGGATAGTTACGACGATAGGCCTGGGTGATGGCGATTCCAGCCAGCCCGATACCCATGAGAATGCCCGGGATGATGCCATTGAGGAACAGCTTCGACACCGATTGCTGGGCGATCACCGCATAGATGATCATCGGCACTGAGGGCGGGATGACCACGCCGATGGTGCCGCTTGCGGCAATCAGGCTGGCCGCCGAGGCGGGGTCGTAGCCCTTGCGCTTGAGCTCCGGCACCAGGCTCGAGCCAACGGCTGCCGTGGTGGCGGCGCCGGAACCCGAAATGGCGGCAAAGAACATGCCGGCGCCGACCGACACGATGGAGAGCCCACCCTTGAGAAAGCCGAACAGCGAGTCGGCGAAATTCACCAGCTTCTCGCTCACCTTGCCCTGAGCCATCAGGTCGCCGGCGAGGATGAACATGGGTACCGCCACCAGGGCGAAGGAGTTGATGCCCTGAAACATCTGCTGGGTGACCACCATCAGCGGCACCCCTTGGGCATTTAGCGCGAGCAGCGTGCTGGCGCCGATGGCCAGGGCGATGGGTACCCCAAGCAGCATGAAGGCGAAGAACACAATGAACAGTAGCGCCGTCATACCGGTGGCTCCTCGGCGGTGCCGCTACCGGTGTCGACCGCCCGGGGGCCCTTGACGATGAGTTCGATGACATCGACCAGGGCGTACCAGGCCATGAGGCCGGCCGAGATCGGTATCACGGCGTAGACATAGGTCATCGACAGCCGCAGCGAAGCCGAGCGCTGAAAGCTCTGCACCTGCATGTAGCGGTAGCCGATCACGATCAGCGCGAGCATGAAGCCGAGCGCCACCAGCACCGCTGCGATACGTGCCAGCTGCGCCAGGCGGACCGGCAGGGCATCGACGACGAAGGTCACGGCAATGTGCCGCCCTCGCTGAAAGGCGAGGGTGGCACCGAGAAAAGTGATCCACACCAGCAGAAAGCGGGCGACCTCCTCGGTCCAGCCCACGGCGGTGAATAGCGTTCGCGAGACGATCTGCAGCGTAATCACGCCGATCAACGCCGCCATGCCCAGGAACACGATGGGCTGAATGACGGCGTCGAGCATGCGTTCGATACGCTGCAGTATGCCCACCAGGGCGTGCAGCGGGGAGATCACTTACTCCAGCGCCTCCCGAATGCGCGGCAGGTAATCGCCGAACTGGTCGCCATACTTCTCGTACACCGGCGCCACGGCGGCCTGGAAGGCTTCGAGGTCGGCATCGTCGACGATCTGCATTCCGGCGGCACGCAGTTCGTCGAGCTGGTCGGCTTCCATCTCGGCGTTCATGCGTCGCTCATGCTCGGCAGCTTCCCGGGCGGCTTGCACCAGTACCTCATGGGCGGCTTCGGGGAGCTGGTTCCAGGCCGGCATGCCCATGACGAAGATGGCCGGCGCATAGGTATGGCGCGACAGCGTCATGTGGTCCTGGGTCTCATGCAGCTTGAAGGAGTGGATGACGTTGACCGGGTTTTCCTGCCCGTCGATGGTGCCCTGCTGCATGGCGGTCAAGGCTTCGGTCCAGGCCATGGGGATGGCATTGGCGCCAAGGGTGCGGAAGGTGTCGGTGTAAACCGGGTTTTCCATCACGCGAATGCGCAGTCCGTCGAGATCATCCGGGCTGCGTACCGGTCGCTCGCTGTTGGTCAAATTGCGGAAGCCTCGCTCGGCGTACGCCAGGCCTTTGAGGTTGACCTCTGCCAACTTGTCGAGAAGCTCCTGGCCGATGGGTCCGTCGAGCACCTCGTAGGCGGCTTCCGGCGAGGGGAACAGGAACGGCAATTCGAATACCGCCATCTCCTCGACGAAATTTGCCACGGGGCCGTTGGTGATCACGCCCATGTCGACCGTTCCGATCTGCATGCCTTCCAGGAGAGTGCGCTCGTCGCCCAGTGACGCGTTGGGGTAGATATCGACGGAGACGGCACCTTCGGTACGCTCGGCAACCAGCTCCTGGAATTTGACCGCGGCGATGTGGAAACCGTCCTGCTCATTGACCACGTGGGCCAGGCGCAGGGTGATCGGGTCCATGTCGGCAAAGTCCGAGGCCTGAGCGGAGCAAGCCAGTGCGAGGGAGATGCCGAGTGCCAGCGTGCTGCGTGCAAAAGTCTTCATATTTTTAATTTTCCTTTGTCGGGTCAACCCGTTGTGGAGCATGCCCCAGCCAACCCGACAGGGTCAATCGTCCCAATGACATTGGGTAACACATGTCCGGAGGCAAGCGATCACCCGGCACGGGAACGCTCTCTCTCATAGCAAGCGGTACATGATGTGGCTATCGACCAACCCCTGGGTGGGATGACGAAAGGCACAGGGCAGGGTGCCGACAATCTCGAAGCCGTGCTTCAACCACTGGCGAATCGCGACCTCGTTGGTCGAGACGACCATATTGAACTGCATGGCGGTGAAGCCGAGTTCGCGGGCGACGCGCAGTGAATCTTCACACAGCCGGTTGGCGATACCCTGGCCGCGAGCCTGCTCGGCCACCAGATAGCCGCAGTTGCATACATGATCGCCGGGGCCGGGCTGGTTGGGCTTGAGGTAGTAGGTGCCCAGCAGGTTGCCGTCGGTATCTTCGGCCACCCGCACGGCACGCGGCAGCTCGACCCACATGCGGAAGGCATCGGCTTCGCTGATTCGGCTCGGCACGGCATAGCTGTCGCCGGCGTGCAGCACAGGAGCGATGAACTCCCACATGGCGGGCCAATCACCGGACTGATAGGGACGAATGCGGATCATCGGTTTCCTCCTTGATACCTGGCATTGGTCCCGGATTTTATCTCATGTCTGCGTGAAATGTGCCGTGTTGGACGCTATGTCGGCTCAACGAGGTGTTTCACCGCCAAATAGGCCGCCAGCCCCCAAGGGCCCAGCTCGCGGCCGATACCGCTACGCTTGAAGCCACCCCAGCCGGTCTCGGGCAGAACGAGCTGCTCACTGTTGATCCAGACGCTGCCCGCCTGCAGGGCACGTCCTATTCGATGAGCGCGCTCCCGGTCGGCGCTGATGACCGTTGCTGCCAGGCCGAAGTCGCTGGCATTGGCCAGTTCGATTGCTTCCTGCTCGCTTGCCACGCTGCGCGCGCACAATACCGGACCGAAGATTTCCTCGCGCCAAAGCCGACTGTCGCAGGGAACGTCGCGAAACAAAGCCGGGGCCACGAAATAGCCCTGGGGTGGCAGTCGGCGATGGCTGGCGTCGCGCACCGGCGTAAGCCTCTCCTGCATGGCGACGGCGAGATACCCCTGCACCGCCTCGCGCTGTCGTACGCTGGTCAGTGGGCCCATGTCGCTGTCTTCGTCAAGCGGGTCCCCCAGCACCAGGGCGTCGATACGCTTCGCCAGGGCTGCATAGAGCGGCTCGGCGACGGCTTCGTGAACCAGCAGCCGCGAGGTGGCCGAGCAGATCTGCCCGGCATTGAAGTAGATACCCGCCATGACCCAGTCGGCGGCCTGCTCGGGGTCGGCGTCTTCCATCACGATGATCGGCGACTTGCCGCCAAGTTCCAGGGAGACGTCGGCCGAGCGTTCAGCGGCAGCATGCATCACCGCTTCGCCGACTCGGTTGCTACCGGTGAAGGAGATCTTATCGATACCGGGGTGCGCAGCGAGCGGTGCACCGACTCCCGCGCCGTCACCGAAGAGCAGGTTGAGGACACCGGTCGGTAGCCCGATTTCGCTGGCGATTTCGGCCAGCACTCGCTCGGGCAGGGGCGTCACTTCCGAGGGCTTGAGCACGGCGGTGCAGCCGGCAGCCAGCGCCGGGGCCAGCTTCCAGGCACTGGTGACGAGCGGAAAGTTCCACGGTGTGATGAGTCCCACCACGCCTACCGGGTCGTGGTAGCAGCGTGCCTCGACGCCACTCGTCTCCAGCTCGACCAGCCGCCCTTGGCGCTGGTCGAGTTCGCGTGCTTGCCCGGCATAGTAGCGGTAGCAGGCTATGGCGTCGTCGAGATCGATATTGGTCTCGGCCAGCACCTTGCCGTTGTTGGTAGCAGACAGACGCGCCAGCTCGTCGCGGCGGCGCGACAGCCCTTCGGCAAACCGCTCGAGATAGCTGGCGCGCTGTGCCCCGCTCAAGGCCCGCCAGGCGGGCAGGGCACGCCTGGCTGCTGCGACGGCGTCGTCGACGTCGTCGGGATGCCCGGCGGTGACCTCGGCGATGGTGTCCTCGCGGTAGGGATCCATTACCGCCAGTCGGCGTTCGCCTCGCGACGGTACCCAGCGGTTGTCGATGAACTGGTGATCGAGCAGTTGCATGGCGGTTCCCTCAGTCAGGTGAGCTTGTCGGGTGAGGCTGTCCCATGATGGCCTGCTGCCAGGCTTCGGCATTCACTTCGATCAGCAAGGGCGCGTCGATGGGCCGTGTCGCCAGGGCTCGCGTCAGGCCTTCAGGATCGCTCACTCGTACCGCGTGGCAGCCGAAGCCGGCGGCAACCACCTGAAAGTCCGGTGCGGCGATGTCGACGCCACAGCGTTCCACGCCGTGGGCATCCATGTAGCGGCGAATCTCCTCATAGCCATGGTTGTGCCACAACACGACGACCACCGGGAGACGCTGTTCCACGGCGGTGGCAAGCTCGCTGAGGGTGAACATCACGCCGCCGTCGCCGACCAGCGCCACCACTGGCAGCTCGGGCTGGCCAAGCTGAGCGCCCAGCGCGGCGGGCAGGCCGTAACCGAGGGTGCCGTAACCGGTTGAGGCATTGAAGTAGCGTCGCACCTGAGGACGCGATACCAGATGATTGCCGGCATAGACCGGTGCCGTGGAATCGCCCACCAGGAGCGCCTCGGGTAGCGCTTGGTCGAGAGCGGCGTAGAAGGGCACGAAGGGCGCGAAGGCCGGATCGGTTGCCAGGCCGAGCGAGGTCAGGCAAGCGGCGGTGCGCTCGGCGCCCCCGCGGCGGAGCGGCTCGGGGAAGTGCTCCGCGAGCAGCGCCAGGCTGCGCCCGGCATCGCTCACCAGGCCCAGGGAGACCTGCTGGTTGCGCACCAGCTGCTGGGCGTCGAGATCGATGCGTATCAGCTTGCCGCGTAGCTCGAAGCCATCATCGAACACCACGTCGTAATCGGTCTCGCCGAGCTCGGTGCCTACCGCCAGGATCACGTCGGCCTCGCGGGCCAGCTTGCGCACGACGGGAAGTGCGGCATTGGCGCCCAGGTCGAGAGGGTGGTCGCTCCCGAGCAGGCCCTTGGCGTTGATGGTGGTCACGGTGGGGGCATCGAGGACCTCCACCAGCGCCCTGGCCGCTTCTGCTGCATCGATGCACCCCCCGCCCAGCAGCAGCAGCGGTCGTTGCGCATCGCGCAGCCAGTCGGCGGCCAGCGCGAGGCCTTCCGGATCGGCTGCTGGGCGATAGATGCGTGCAGGTGGTGGGAGCTGCTTCATTTGCACGGGCATATCGAACAGGTCGATGGGGATCTCGATGTGCACCGGACCGGGGCGCTGGCTGGCAAACACGGCGAACGCTCGCGCCAGGACTTCCGGCAAGGCATCCGGGTCGAGCAGGGTATGGCTGAAGCGCGAGACGCCCGCCATCAGCTGCTGCTGACTGCCAAGCTCATGCAGTCTGCCCTGGCCGCGGCCCAGCGTGTCGCGGCGGTTGACGCTGGATATGACCAGCATGGGGATGGAGTCGGCCAGCGCCTGGCCCATGGCGGTGGCGATATTGGTCATCCCGGGGCCGGTAATGATCAGACACACCCCGGGCCTGCCGGTGGCCCTGGCATAGCCGTCGGCCATGAAGCCGGCGCCCTGCTCATGGCGCGGTGTGACATGGCGCACGCCGCTGCCTTCCAGGCCGCGATAGAGCGCCACGGTGTGCACGCCGGGTATGCCGAACACGGTGTCGACTTCGTAGCGCTGGCACAGCAGCGTCAACAGCAGCTGGGCACATGTCATCGGTTGGCTGGTCATCTTGCGCCTCAGAAGAAGAAGGTGTGGGCCATGAAGGCGATGATCGGCAAGGTGATGGCCGTGCGCAGCAGGAAGATCACAATCAGCTCCCACAGCTTGAGCGGGATCTTCGACTTGAGGATCAGGGCACCGATCTCGGACATGTAGATGAGCTGCGTCAGCGACAGGCAGGCGATCACGAAGCGGGTCAGTTCGCTCTCGATGTTGGTGGCCAGCACCGCCGGCAGGAACATGTCGGCGAAACCCACCAGTGTGGCAGGTGCGGCCGCCTCGGCCTCGGGAATGCGCAGCAGCTCGAGTATCGGCACCATGGGGTAGGAAAGCGAGGTGAACAGCGGGGTGAACTCGGCCAGGATCAGCGCTACCGTGCCGATGGCGAATACCAGCGGCAGCAGGGCGAGGAAGATGTCGGCCACATTGAACAGCGCATTTCGGGCCAGCTCGCGAGGGCCTGGGGAGTGCTCGGCGCGGCGTACCGCCTGGGTCAGGCTGTAGCGCAGCAGGCCCATCCGCTCGGTGCGCTTCTCCGCCAGCTGACAGCCCACCGGCTCGTAGTAGGTGTCGGGCTTGCGTGAAAGCGGCGGCAGGCGCGGCACGATTACCGCGGCGATCAGCCCGGCCACTACCACGGTGAAGTAAAACTGGATGAACATGTGGTTGAGGTCGACGAAGCTGGTGATCAGCAGACTGAAGGCGATCGAGACGATGGAGAAGTTGGTTGCGATCACCGATGCCTCGCGGCGATTGTAGAAGCCCTTCTCGTACTGCTGGGTGGTGATCAGCACGCCCACGGTGCCCGAGCCCATCCAGGATGCGGTGGCGTCGATGGCGCTACGACCGGGCAGGTTGAAGATCACTCGGAACGGTTTGCGCACCAGGCTGCCGATGAACTCCATGAAGCCGAACTCCACCAGGAAAGGCAGTAGCAGGGCGGCGAAGAAGAAGAAGGTGAGCAGTACCGGTGCCAGGTCGTTGAGCATCACGCCACCGGTGAACGAGGCGGTGACGAACTCGGGGCCGAACTGGAAGAAGGTCATGAGGGCGAAGGCCGCCCCCAGGATACGCATGCCGAACCATACCGGCCCGACGTGAAACATGTCGCGCAGCACCCCCTTCTCGGCCCAGCCTGGGCGAGCGAGCTTGATGAAGCTCGTAGCCAGCACGGAGAGTACCAGGACGGCCACGGCAATGGCCGGCAGGGCGCCGCCGAGCAGCGCCTTGAGGCCATCGGCCATGAAGCCCATGCCGATGTTGATGGTATCGCCGATCTGGAAGGGAATCAGGAACAGACCGACCCCGAGCGCGGAAGGGATGAGGAATTTGAGCAGATGGCTACGCTCCAGAGGAGCTTGCTCGGTGCCAGTTCGGTGAGTCGTGTCAGAGGAGGACATACGTTTATCCCTTGTGGGTTGTCGTTATTGGGTCAGGCCGGTTCGAGTCAATCGCGGCGCATCACGCCCGGGAGAGCACACAGGATTTCGTAGAGCAGGGTGGCCCCCATCAGCGCCGTGTTGCCGCTTGTGTCATAGGGTGGGGAGACCTCGACCAGATCGCCGCCAACGATATTCAGGCCGGCGGCGCCGCGAACGATTTCGAGCCCTTGGGCCGAGGTCAGGCCGCCCATCTCCACGGTGCCCGTACCCGGTGCCACCGAGGGGTCGAGACCGTCGATGTCGAAGGTGACGTAGACCGGGGTGTCTCCCATCTGGGTGCGTACTTCGTCCATCAGCGGCGCGAGCGAGCGGTACCAGCACTCCTCGGCCGTGACCACGCGAAACCCCTGCTGGCGACACCAGTCGAAGTCCTCGGCGGCGTAGCCGGTGCCGCGCAGTCCGATCTGCACCACCTTGCCCTTCGCCAGCAGGCCCTCTTCCTGGGCGCGACGGAACGGCGTTCCGTGGGCGAGGGGCTCGCCGAACATATGCTCATTGACGTCGGCGTGGGCATCGATATGGATCAGTCCCACCGGGCCGTGCTTCTTGGCGATGGCCCGCAGGATCGGCAGCGTGATGAGGTGATCGCCGCCCAGGGTGAGCGGTACGCAGCCATGGGAGAGCACTTCGTCGTAGAAGGCTGTGATGATGTCCACGGTCTTGGGCAGGTGAAAGGTGTTGATCGGCACGTCGCCGATGTCGGCCACCTGCAGGCTGTCGAAGGGTGCGGCGCGAGTCGCCATGTTGTAGGGGCGCAGCATGCGCGACTCGTCGCGAATCTGGCGTGGCCCCAGGCGGGTGCCGGGACGGTTCGAGGTGGCGGTGTCCAGCGGCACGCCGATGAAGGCAACGTCGAGCCCAGCGGCAGTGGGCTGGGTGGGTAGGCGCATCATGGTGGCGGGGCCGCCGAAGCGGGGCATCTCGTTGCCGCCGAGCGGCTGGTTGAAATCGGCCATGGTGGGCTCCTGATCGCGAAGAAAGGTTCACTCACTCATCAGGTCTAGCAGGTTTCGTGCCAGCCATGGAGAACCTGCCCATGGGCTTCCTTTGGCTGATTGATGCATGGATGAATCGCGAGCGAGGCTTATCGATGCAATAATGCATCAATGATTCATCTATGAATTGCATGGTGCCCAGTCATGAGCGAAATCGAGCGGGAAGTGGTGAGTACCATCGTCGGAACGTCCAACGACCATTTCTTTATCGTCGACGCCAAGGGTGAGGTGCTGGACGTGAGTCCTGGGGCGGCAGCGGTGTACGGCATACCTCGCGAGCAGCTGATCGGCAGCACGGTACAGCATCTGGAAGAAGAGGGCGTACTCAAGCCATCCATCAGCCTGGAGGTGATCCGTACCGGCAAGCCGGTGCAATTGATGCAGGTGACCGGGACCGGAAGGCGGGTCATCGCCGAGGCGCACCCGGTCCATGTGAACGGCAAGCTCGAGCGCATCGTCAGCCGGTCTCGCGACCTGACCGATCTGCAACTGCTGCAGGATGAATATGCACTGCTGCAAAAACGCTTCAGTGACCATCTCAAGCGCAGCCAGCCCGGACCTGTCATCGAGGACGCGCGGCAGGCTGAGGGGCTGAACGACCTCAAGATACGCAGCGGGGTGATGTGGGAACTGGCGCTGCTGCTCAAGCGTGTGGCGCCCTCGGATGCCACGGTATTGCTGCTTGGCGAGTCGGGTGTCGGCAAGACCGCCTTCGCCAAGCAGCTGCATAGCTGGAGCCGGCGCAGCCAGGGGCCGTTCGTCGAGCTCAACTGCGGCGCCATCCCGGAGAATCTGTTCGAATCGGAAATGTTCGGCTATCAGCCTGGCGCCTTCAGCGGCGCAGCACGTCAGGGCAAGGCGGGGCTGCTCGAGCAGGCGGAGGGCGGCACGCTGTTCCTCGATGAAATCGGTGAACTGCCGCTACCCATGCAGACCAAGCTGCTGAAGGTGATTCAGGACGGCAGCGTCATGCGGCTTGGCGATACGCATTCGCGTCGATTTTCGTCTGGTGGTGGCCACCAACCAGGACCTGGCGAGCCGCGTGGCAACGGGGGCCTTTCGCCTCGACCTCTACTATCGCGTCAATGTCATCCCCGTTACCATCCCGCCGCTGCGTGAACGCCGGGAGGATATCCCGGCCTTGGTCGAGAGCTGTCTCGAACGTCTGAATCAGCGCTATGGCCGACGTAAGCTGCTGCATGGCAGCGTGTGGCCGGAGCTGATGGGGGGCGACTGGCCGGGGAACGTGCGCGAGCTGGAAAACTGGTTGGAGCGGGCCTGGCTGTCGAGCCCGGGGGATTCGATTCACTCACCGACGCAGGGCGAGATCGCGCCGTCACCGGTGCTGGCTTCACGCCCCGAACCCCCGGCGTTACCGACCCTCGTCGAGAATGAAGGCCTGCCCGCCTATCTGGCCCGGGCGGAACGTGGCGTGCTCCAGGTGCTCTGCCATACGCTCCCCAGCACCTATGCCATCGCCGAGCGGCTGGCTATCAGCCAGCCCAGCGTGGTACGCAAGTTGCGGCGGTATGGGCTGCGCATTCAGCGTTGAGCGCGGTCCCCTGCGATAGCCCGCTCCAGAATCTCGAAGCGGCCAGGTACCAGAGCGTCCTCGACGGCAGTAATGCGCAATACATGCCCGAGGTCGGGATGGGCGGGCCGGGCGATCAAGCGGCCGGCTTCGAGCAGTTCCTGGTTCAGCCTGCCGGCCAGTTCGGCATCCGCCAGACGAATGGCGATGAAATTGGTGGCACTCGGCAGGACTTCGGCGCCCAGAGCGCGGAAATGCGAGGCCAGTCGTTCTCTGCGCTCTTTGACGTCGCGAATGTGCTTCTCCACTTCCGCATGGTGATCGAGCACGGTTTCGGCGGCGGCCTGGGTCAGAGTCGAAACTGCATAGTGGATGCGTACCTTCATCATCATGGCGAGGGTTTCCGGCTCGGCGATGGCGTAACCGATGCGCAACCCTGCCAGGCCGTGGGCCTTGGATAGCGTACGCAGGCGGATCACGCCGGGCAGTACCTCTCGACTGAAGGCGGAGCAGGCATCGTCGCGGAAATCATGATAGGCCTCGTCGAGCAGCAACCAGCAGTCGTCGGGCAGTTCGGCACGCAGGCGGCGTATCTCCTCGTCGCTGTGCAGATGACCGCTGGGATTGTCGGGGTTGGCGACGTAGACCAGTCGAGCCTTGTGCTCCCGGGCGGAGGTGGCGAGGTCATCGAGACCGGGGGCCAGCAACCCGGGGGCTTCGCGGTAGGAGCGTTCGAGCAATTGGCAGCCCTGGCCTCGGGCGAAATAGCCGAACGTGGGATAGGTACCGCTGGCACTTACCACCGTACAGCCGGGTGTAGCCACGGTACGCAGCGCCAGGGCGATCAGACTGTCGGCCCCGGCATCCACCAGGGTATTGTCCAGCGCCAGACCGTAAAGCGAAGCAAGCCGTTGGCGCACCCCCAATGCTTCGGAGTCGCCGTAACAGTAGACATGTTCGACCATGGCGTCGCCGAAGCGCTCTCGCAGCGCTCGGTGGGGCATGTCGAGGCCTTCGTTGGAGCCCAGGCGGTGGGGGATCTCACGGCCGATGCGGCGTTCCAGCACCTTGATACCGGGGAAGGGGTTGCTGGGGCCGGAGCCGTTCAGGTGGTCGGGAAAACGCGGCATGGAAAGCTCCAATTTCGAGAACGATGTCGGAAACGAGGGTCTGGGGTAGCGTCAGGATGTCGTCGTCCGCTCGCGCTGGGTCATGACGATGGCCACGGCGGCAAGAATCAAGCCCAGCGCGACCGCCAAGTGCCATGTCAGCGGCTCGTCGAGCAGCACCACTGACGTCGTCACTCCCACCACGGGTATCAGCAAGGTGCTGATGGTCGACTGACCGAGGGTGAGCCGATTGACGTTACGAAACCACAGCATCTGCGCCAGACAGATGGCAAAGATCAGATGGTAACCCAGACCGAGCCAAGTCGATGGTTGCCAGGCTGTCGGGCCGCTGGGCGACTCGAACAGGGCTGCCAGCAGCACCATGGGTACTGCGCAGAGGGCAAACTGCCAGCCGGTGATGACCGCGGGGTGGCCCTGCCAGCCACCGCGGCGCTTGATCAGCACGGTGCCCAGCGCCCAGGAGAGGGCGGCAGCGAGCACGAATGCCGCACCGGTCAATCCTTCGAAGCCGGCCTGCAAGGCGTTCGGTCCCAGCAGCACGAGCAAGCCGCTCTGACCGAGGCCAAGGCCCAGCCATTGGCGTGAGTTGACGCTTTCGCCAAGCAGCCCCATCGCCATCAGCAGTGCCCAGCACGGCATGGTGAACGCCACGATGGCAGCCTGGGATGTCGGCATGTGCAGCTGGCCGAAGGCGGTGCCCAGGTTGAAGCCGAGAATGGTGAAAAGGCCGGTGACCGCCAGCCAGCGCCGCTCCTCCGGAGCGACGGCCAGCGGCCAACGGCGCAGCCAGGCCCAGCCCAGCAAGATGCCTGCACCGACGCTGAAGCCGATGGCGCGCAGGGTGAACGGCGGGATCTCCATCAGACTGAAGCGCACCGCCGGCCAGTTGCCGCCCCAGAACAGCGCGATCGCCACGATCAACGCCAGCGTGGTGAGGTCTCGTCTCGGACCGGTAGGCGCCGCGATACCGGCGCGAGTCGACATGCTGGAATCACCCTTCCTCGGCCAGAATCTTGTGCCTGTTGAGCAGACCCTTGGGGTCCAAGGCGTGCTTGAGGGTGCGCATCAGGGCAATCTCCTCGGGCGTGCGCGACAGGGCCAGGTAGTCGCGCTTCTCGAGGCCGATACCGTGTTCGGCGGAGACGGAGCCTCCCAGCTCGGAAAGCGGGCCGTAGACGATGCGCTCCACTTCACGGCGGGTCGCGAGGTCGCTGCTGCCGACCCCGACCGAAACGTGCAGGTTGCCGTCTCCCAGGTGGCCGAACACCGCGACACGCCCGTCCTGCCAGCGCTCGCGAATCGAGTCGACCAGCGTGTCGGCGTAGCCCGGCATGTCGGGAATGGGCAGGCTGACATCGAAAGTGAAGAGCGGCGCCAACTGCTCGATCAGACCCTCGATATCCTCACGTATGGCCCAGATGCTCTGGCGCTGAGCCGCGGATTGCGCCAGTACGGCGTCTTCGATCAGGCCCGCCTCGAAAGCCGATTCCAGCGCTGCGCTGAACTGGGCGCCGTTATTGGCATCGTCGCTGCCCAGCGATTCGACGATGGCATAGTAGGGCCAGTGAGTCGGCAAGGGAGGCGTATTGCGGCCGCTCTCGGCGGTGAGCAGGGCGTAGTGGTTGCGCCACATCACTTCGAAGGTGCCGAGACTGCCGCCCAGTACACGCCCCATATGCCGGAGCAGCCCCGTGACGCCGTTGAAATCGGGGCAGGCCACCAGCGCGGTGCGCTCGCTTATCATCCTGGGCTGCAGCCTGAGCACGGCCCGGGTGACGATCCCCAGCGTTCCTTCACTGCCGATGAAGAGCTGCTTGAGGTCGTAACCGGCGTTGTTCTTGAGCATGCGGTTCATCGAACTGACCACGGTGCCGTCGGCCAGTACCGCTTCGAGGCCCAGTACCTGCTGGCGCATCATTCCATAACGGATGACCCGAACGCCGCCTGCGTTGGTAGCGATGTTGCCACCGATGGTGCAGGAGCCGCGTGCGCCGAGGTCGAGGGCGAACTGCAGGTCGTGATCGGTAGCCACCTCCTGCACGGTCTGCAGCGGTACACCGGCTTGCACCGTCATGGTCCCACCGACGGGGTCGACGGCCTCGATGGCGTTCATGCGCTCGAGAGATATGACCAGCTCGTCAGGCTGCGCTTCACCTCCGTGCACCAGGCCGGTGAGCCCGCCGTGAGTGACGACCGGTTGCGCGACGGCGTGACACAGACGCATGACTTCGGCCAGCTCGGCCGTATTGCCGGGCCTTGCAATGGCAGCGGCGCGACAGCTGGCGCCGCTCATCCAGTCGACCCGGCGCTGCGCGACGTCATTACCCGTCAATACGTTACCCGCCCCGATCAGGGCGGCGATGTCGTCCAACAGCGATTGCATGGGAAATCCTTCTTTCATCGCGTGTATCAGGCCATGGCGGCTTCGTGCGCGCGGCCGGGAATGGCATCAAGCAGCTGCTTGGTATACGCCTCCCTGGGGTTGAGGAACACTTCCTTGGCGGTGCCTTGTTCGACGATGCGTCCGTGCTGCATGACGATGATGGAATCGCATATCTGTGCGGCCACCCGCAGGTCGTGAGTTATGAACAGCAGCGATAGCGACAGCTTCTGCTTCAGCTCCTCGAGCAGCTCCAGCACCTGAGCCTGAATCGATACATCCAGCGCCGAGACAGCTTCGTCGGCCACGATCAGTTCGGGGTTCAGCGCCAGCGCACGGGCAATACCGATACGTTGCCGCTGCCCGCCGGAAAACTCGTGGGGGAAGCGGTCCACGGCCACGGCGCCTAGGCCGACGAGTTCGAGCAGCTCCTCTGCCTGCTGCATCGCCTTGTTGCGCGGGACGCCGTTGGCCATGGGACCCTGGGCAATGGCGTAGCCGACCCGGTGACGCGGGTTGAGCGATGCGTAGGGGTCCTGAAAGATCATCTGGATGCGATGGCGTTCGCGGCGTAGCGCATCCCCGGTCAGCGCGGAGAAGTCCGTGCCGCCCAGGGTGAGGGAGCCGCTGTCGGGTCGCTCCAGGCGGACCACGCAGCGCCCCAGGGTGGACTTGCCCGAGCCGGATTCACCGACGATGCCGACGGTTTCGCCCGGCGCCAGGGTGAAGGAGACGTCGTCCAATGCGCGCACTTCACGGGCCGGCTTGAACAGCCCGCCGCGTGAGCGAAACACCTTGTGCAGATGTCGGACCTCCAGCAGCGGCGCCGGCAGCTCATCTTCGCGGGCGTCTGGGATGACGTTGCTGGGGATCGCATCGAGCAAGGCGCGGGTGTATTCGTGCTGCGGATTCTCCAGCACCTCTTGTGCCGTGCCCAACTCGACGATCTGGCCGTAGCGCATCACGCAGACGCGAGTGGCCACCTCGGCGACCACGCCGAAGTCGTGAGTGATGAACATCACCGCCATGCCGCGGCGCTGCTGCAGGTCACGGATCAGCGCCAGGATCTGAGCCTGGGTAGTCACGTCGAGTGCCGTGGTGGGTTCGTCGGCGATGAGCAGTTCGGGCTCGAGCGCCAACGCCATGGCGATCATGACCCGTTGCCGCTGCCCGCCCGAGAGCTGGAAGGGGTAAGCGCGAATCGCCTTGTCGGGCTCGGGAATGCCCACCTCTTCGAGCAGCGCCAGGGCTCTGGCCTGACGCTCACGGTTGTTGAACTTGCCGTGTGCCTCGAAGACCTCGGCAATCTGGGCACCGACGCGCATCAGCGGGTTCAGCGCGGTCATCGGTTCCTGGAAGATCATGCCGATTCGCAGGCCGCGCAGTTTGCGATGCTGCTTTTCCGTCAGTGCCAGCAGGTCTTGACCGTCGAACAGGACCTCACCGGCGGTGGCGCGAACGCCCTTGGGCAGCAAGCCCATGACCGCATTGGCCGCCATCGACTTGCCTGAGCCGGACTCCCCGACCACGCACATGATTTCCCCGCTGGCCACGTCGTAGCTGACGTCCTCTACCGCGTAGTCGCGGTCGGCGCCCTTGGGTAGCGCCAGGCTCAGGCCGCGTATGCTCAATACCGGAGTGCCATCGTTCATCGTTCGCCTCCTAGGAGCGTTCGCGTGCAAGCTTGGGATTCAGGGCGTCGTCGAGCCCTTCGCCGACCAGGTTGAGCGCCAGCACCGTGAGCAGGATCGCCACGCCGGGGAAGAAGCTCAGCCACCAGGCCTGGCGGATCACCGTGCGAGCGGCTCCGATCATATAGCCCCAGGACATCACGTTGGGATCGCCCAGCCCCAGGAACGACAGCGCCGATTCCAGCAGGATCGCGGTGGCCACCATCAGGGAAGCAAGCACGATGATCGGCGACAGCGTATTGGGCAGAATCTGTTTCAGGATGATGGTACGGTTGGTCTGGCCCACGAGCCTGGCGGCTTCCACGTACTCGCGATGGCGTAGCGACATGAACTCGGCGCGTACCAGGCGGGCCACCGGTGGCCAGCTGACGATGGCGATGGCCAGCACGATGGAGGTCACGCTGGGCTGCATGATCGCCACCAGCACGATGGCCAGCGCGAAATTGGGAATGGTCTGGAAGAACTCGGTGAAGCGCATCAGCGCATCGTCGATCAGGCCGCCGTAGTAGCCGGCGACGGCCCCGAGGGGGACGCCGATGAGCAGCGCCACTGAAGTGGATACCAGGCCGATCAGCAGCGATACCCAGGCGCCGTGCATCAAGCCCGCGGCGACGTCGCGACCCATGGTGTCGGTGCCCAGCCAGAAACCGTCCACCTCCATCGGGGCGAGAAAGGGCCGCTGCACCATGCGCCATGGCGATTCGGGGTAGAGAAACGGAGCGAGCAGAGCCATCAGGATGATCGCCAACAGAATGATCAGGCCGACCAGGGCGCCACGGTTCTGGGCGAAACGTGCGAAGAAGCTCATGAGGCCTCCTTGATGCGCGGATCCGCCAGGCGATAGACCAGATCGGTGATGATGTTGAAGACGATCACCAAGGCGGCGGAGAAGAAGAAGATCCCCAGCAGCAGGTTGTAGTCGCGCTGCTGCAGCGCTTCGAACATCAGGCGGCCGATACCGGGCCAGGCGAATACCGTCTCGGTGAGGATGGCGCCGCCTACCATCTGACCCGCCTGCAGGCCGGCCAGGGTGATGATCGGTAGCAGCGCATTGCGCAGGATGTGCCGTCGCTGAATCACCCTGGGGCTCAGCCCCTTGGCCCGCGCGGTCTTGACGTAGTCCTGCTGGCTGGCCTCGAGCATCGAGGCGCGGGTCATGCGGGTGTAAATGGCCATGAAGAACAGCGCCAGGGTGGTGGCGGGCAGTACCAGGTGCTTGGCCACATCCAGCACCAAGGCGAATCCCGTGTGCCCGGCACCTACCGTGTACATGCCGTAGGCGGGCAGCCAGCCGAGAAACACCGAGAACACCAATACCGCCATGAGAGCGACCCAGAACAGCGGCGTGGCGTAGAAAATCAGGGCCAGGGCCATGATGATGGACCCGGAGGGTTTCTTGACCCGGGCGGCGGCCATGGAGCCGGCCAGGATGCCCAGCGCCAGCGACAGCACGAAGGCGGTGCCGGTGAGCAGCAGGGTGGCGGGCAGGCGGGCCAGGATCAGGTCGAGCACCGGCATGCCCTGGCGGTATGACCAGCCGAAATCGAGCATGGCGATGCCGGAAACATAGCGCCACAGCTGGACGTACATCGGTTGATCGAGTCCGAAGCGTTCGCGCAGCTGACGCAGGAATTCCTCGTCGGTGGCGCCGGCCTCGCCGGCCAGAATGGCGGCGGGGTCGCCGGGGGCCATCTGGATCAGGAAGAAGTTCAAGATGACGATCATGAACAGGACGACGACGGCCTTGAGCAGCCGCATCACGATCAATCGGGCATAGAGCATGCAGCAAGCCTCTGGGTGCTTGAAGGTATACAAATGCCTGTGCGAGCGAATCGCTGCGTTACGCGGTGCCGAGGCGTCGGACCGTCACAATCCTCACCTAGTACCGCATAGGCTCCGGTTGTTGCGCTCCGTGCGCCTTGCGCTTCATCTCGCTCGGCAATTTGCTCCTCTTTAAACGGGGGCGGCTAAACCGCCCCCCCGAACCGGGTTCGACTCAGCGGTCGAGCCAGGCGTCCCTGAAGCCGTCGTTGACCCCCACCCCGGAGGTGACCAGGTCCTTGACGTCGCAGCGGTAGATGGTCGGGAAACCGAGTTCCAGCAGCCAGCCCACCGGGACGTCCTCGTGGATGATTTCCTGGGCCTCGTGATAGAGCGCTTCACGCTCTTCCTCGGGGAATGCCGTGGCGGCCTCGTTGAACAGCTCGTCGACCCGCTCGTTCTCGTAGCCGCCGACGTTGTTCCAGGGCGAGCCGCGCTCGATGTTGTCGGACAGGTAGGAGCGGGTGATCCCCAGCGCCGGATCGCCATACTGGAACAGGAAGGTGAAGGCGAGATCGTAGTCCCACTCGGAGAGACGCTGGTTCCAGCCGCCGACGTCCGTGGACTGGGTGCGCACGTTGATGCCCACTTCGCGCAGATTCTGCTGCACGGCTTCGGCCCAGCGGGTCCAGGTTTCGCCGTAGGGTAGCGGCAGCAGGCGCACCTCTTCGTCGTCGTAGCCCATCTCCTCGAGCAGTTCGCGGGCGCGATCGGGGTCGTGGTCGTAGGGATCCAGGCCGTCGTTGCGGAAGCGTGCGTTGGAGCCGAAGGAGGAGAGCGGCACTTCGCCGAGACCGTTCCACAGCACGTCCCGGGCGAACTCGCGATCCATGGCGTACATCACCGCCTGACGGAAACGCTTGTCGGCGGTGGGGCCTTCACGATTGTTCATCCAAAGCATGGCGAAGGGGCTGAAGTACTCATGCCCCTCCTCGGTCACGCAGGTATTGTCCAGAGCCGTCAGGCGCGGGATGTCGAAATTCTCCACGGTGCCGTTGGGCAATACGTCGACGGTGCCGTTCTCGTAAGCCACGGCACGCGAAGCGCCATCCGGAATGACGTGCCAGTTGATGCCGTCCAGGTAGGGCAGGTCTTCCTCGTAGTAGTCGTCGAAGCGCACCAGCTGAATGACGGTGCCGCGGTCCCAGTTGTCGAACTTGAACGGGCCGGTGCCTATCGGATGGCTGTTGTGCTCGTTGTCACGGAAGTCGGTGCCCTCGTAGAGGTGCTTGGGCACCATGGTGAAGGTGCCGGCTTCGAAGGAGAGCATGAACGGACCGAAGGGCTCGGAAAGGGTGAAGACCACGGTGTGATCGTCCTCTGCCTCGATGCTTTCCACGTGCTGAAGCACGGCGCGGGCGCTGGGATTGAGCTCGCGATGGAAGACATCGGCGGAGAACACCACGTCCTCGGCGGTGAAGGGTTCGCCATCGTGCCACAGCACGCCTTCACGTAGATGGAAGGTGTAGGTCAAACCGTCTTCGCTGACGTCCCATGACTCGGCCAGCTGCGGCTCGGGTTCGAGGTCGGTGGTATAACGCAACAGACCCTCGTAGATGTTCCCGGCCACCTTGCGGGTAGGGTCGTTCTGGATCATGCCGAGCACCAGACCCGGCGGCTCGGGTTGGATGATAGTGTTGATGGTCCCCCCGGAGCGGGGCTCATCGGCAACAACGGCAAACGAGGAAGTGAAGGCCAGCGCAGCGATAGCCGCAGCCAAAGGCGTCATTCTCATCATCGGATTCCTTCTTGTTATTTCGGCGATTGTTTTAGTTGCAGGTCAGATACCCACTATCAGCCTTAATGACCATAGCAGCGGCTTTCCAAACTGTCGACAGTCGACACGTGGCTTGCTTGCGTCATACTGTAGCGAGGTCAACTCTTGAGAGTTCCGATGCATGACAGCTTCTAATGCTTTCGAAAAGGGCATGGTCATCCAGCAGCGCAATCTGGTCGAACAGGTCGCCGATTTTCTGACCCAGGCGATCATCAGTCAGCGCTACACGCCTGGCGAGCGACTGTCGGAAGTCCAGCTGGCACGTGACCTCGGCGTCAGTCGTGCGCCGGTACGGGAGGCTGCGCGCCTGCTCGAGAGCCGTGGGCTGCTGGTATCCCAGCCGCGGCGCGGCTTCTTCGTAAGGGCACTCGATGCGGGGGAGCTCAATGATATCTTCGACCTGCGCCTCTGCCTGGAGCGCCACGCCCTGACACGTCTCGTGGCGAACTACGATGCTGAGAAGGAAGAGGCGTTGCGTCGGCAAGTCGAGTTGATGTGTGAAGTGGCGCTGCAGGAGAGCGACAGCCGCAAGATCGAGGAAGATCTGGTATTCCACCGTATGGTGATCACCTTTTCCGGTAATCGGCGCCTGCTCAAGGCATTCGATGACATCACTCACGAACTGCGGCTATGCATCGCCTTGATCGGCAAGACGCATGCCGACCCCGACAGCATCTCCACCTCGCACTGGGCGCTTCTCGACGCCCTGGCCAGCGGCGATCCGGACCGCTGCCGGGAAGCTATCGACTACCACATCGGCGTGGCCCGACACTATGTGGTGAAAGGGATCGGCGAGTCGTCGTGATCCGCAAGGCTAAGTTTCCTGCCGGCCGGGCATGGGGTAGCGGCGATCCGACTTGCCTGCCTTGACCACCTGCCCCGAGGTCTCGTGGCCCACCAATGGAGGAAGCGTCGCCGACACTGCCAGCAGGGCATCCAGATCGACCCCGGTGTCGACGCCCATCTGGGCGAACATATGCACCAGATCCTCGGTACACACGTTGCCGGTGGCACCCGGTGCGTAGGGGCACCCCCCGAGACCACCCAGCGAAGCGTCGAAGCGCACGATTCCGGCTTGCCAGGCCGCGAGAGCGTTGGCCAGGCCCATGCCGCGCGTATTGTGGAAATGCAGGGTGAAAGGGGTTTCGGGCCAGCGCTTCAGTACCGTCTCACACAGCCTGCCGACCTGGGCAGGATTGGCCATTCCGGTGGTATCGCAGAGGGTGACCCCTTCGACGCCGAGCTCGAGCAGCCGCTCCACCAGGCCCAGCACCCGTGTTTCCGGCACTTCACCTTCGAAGGGACAGCCGAAGCTGGTCGACAGCGAGGCGTTGACGAAGACACCGCTGCCTCGGGTGGCCGCCAGAATGTCGGCGAAGCGAACCAGGGACTGCTCGGGCCGCATTCGCAGGTTGGCCAGGCCGTGGGAGTCGCTGGCCGACATCACCAGGTTGATTTCATCGACGCCACAGGCCAGCGCTCGCTCGCAACCGCGCAGGTTCGGCACCAACACGGTGATGGCAACGCCCGGGTGCCGCGTGATGCCACGCACCACCTCCTCGGCATCGCGCAGATTGGGAATGGCCTTGGGTGAGGTGAACGAGGTGGCCTCGATGCGAGCCAATCCGGTTACCGAAAGCGCATCGATGAGGGCCACCTTGGCGGCGGTGGGCACGAATTCGGCTTCGATCTGCAGGCCGTCGCGTGGTGCCACTTCATTGATCTGCAAGCGTGTCATGAGCATTCCTCGAAATGGCCGTCGCGGCGGCCTGATCAGATGATGCCGGCCTGACGCAGCTTCTCGCGTGTGGCCTGATCTATGCCTAGTTCGTCGAGCACTTCGTCGGTGTGCTGGCCGAGGGCCGGGCCGCCGTTGCCGACTCGGCCCGGCGTGGCGCTGAGCTTGGGCAGGACGCCGGGCACCTTGAGCGGTTTACCGTTGGGCCGGGTCAGGGACTGGATCATCTCGCGTGCCAGATAGTGGGGGTCCTGGGCGATGTCGGCAGCGGTATAGGGGTAGCCGGCCGGCACCCGGGCGGCATCGAGCCGGGTGAGAATGTCATCGCGCTCGCGCTCGAGGGTCCAGGCTTCGATGGCGCTGTCGATACGTTCGGCCTGGCGCGCGCGACCGTCGTTGTGGGCAAGTGCCGGGTCTTCGGCGAGATCGGGGCGTTCGATCACCTGCATGAGTCGCTTGAAAATGCTGTCGCCGTTGCCGGCGATCAGCACGTAGTCGCCACTTCGCGTGCGGTAGGCGTTGGAGGGCGTGATGCCGGGCAGTGCGCTGCCGCTTGGCTGGCGAACCTCGCCGCTGGCGTCGTATTCGGGCAGCAGGCTCTCCATCATGGCGAAGACCGATTCGTAGAGCGCAATGTCGACCACCTGGCCCTGACCGCTGCGGTGGCGTTCCTGCAGGGCGAGCAGGGTGCCGATGACGGCATAGAGTGCCGACAGCGAGTCGCCGATGCTGACGCCGACCCGAACCGAGGGCTGATCCGGGTGGCCGGTCAGGTAGCGCAGGCCGCCCATTGCCTCGCCGATCACGCCGAAGCCGGGCTTGTCGCGGTAGGGGCCGGTCTGGCCGTAGCCCGAAACGCGAACCATGATCAGCCCTGGGTTGATGGCGGAGAGCTCTTCCCAGCCGAGCCCCCAGGATTCCAGCGTGCCGGGACGAAAGTTCTCGACCAGCACGTCTGCCTCGCTGGCCAGGCGGCGCACCAGGTCTTGGCCTTCCCGGGTGCGCAGGTCCATGGACACCGAGCGCTTGTTACGGGTCTGTACGTGCCACCAGAGCGAGGTGCCATCTTCGATCATTCGCCAACGGCGAAGTGGATCTCCGCTGCCGGGGGGTTCTATCTTGACCACGTCGGCGCCGAACTCACCGAGCAGCTTGGTGGCGAACGGGCCGGCAATTAGCTGGCCAAGCTCCAGCACCTTTAGGCCTTCCAGCGGCAGGCGCCGATCTTCCGCGTTTGTCATGAGAGCACTCCTTGTGCGGGATGTCGCCAGCATGCGCGAGTCGCAGGGGCACAACAATTCAGGAAACGGTAAGTGAGATTTCGTCTCCGACGAACCCTTGGCGTAACATCAAGTTTTCAACCTTCGCGCGTTACCCCTGCAGATGAGGTTTCCGGATGCGCCGTTTCGATTTCGTCACTTTGAAACTGTTCGTGTCGATAGCCGACGAAGGCAGGCTGACTGCCGCGGCCGAGCGTGAGCACATGGCGCTCGCGGCGGTCAGCAAGCGCATCAGCGACCTGGAGTCGCTGGTGGGTACTTCGCTACTGTATCGCCGGCCGCGTGGCGTCGAGCTGACCCCGGCAGGCCACGCTTTCCTGCACCATGCACGTCGCATTCTGGAGAACATCGAGCGTCTCTCGGCCGAGCTGAGCGAGTACGGTGAAGGGATCAGGGGGCACGTCCGCATCCACTCCAATACCTCGGCGATCATCGCTTTCCTGCCCCAGGACCTGAGCACGTTTTCACGCCAGTTTCCGCAGATCAAGATCGACCTTCAGGAGCGAGTCAGCTCGGAAGTGATCTCCGCCGTGCGCGACGGCCTCACCGATGTCGGTATCTTCGCCGGTCATGTGCCCTGCGACAGCCTGCAGATCATTCCCTACCGCAGCGACCGACTGGTGTTGATGACGCCCCACGATCATCCGCTCGCCGAGCGCACCACGCTGCAGCTGCACGAGGCGACCCAGTACGATTTCGTCGGCCTGCAGCAGGACACCTCGCTGCAGGCCCTTCTGCACGAACAGGCGAACCAGGCGGGCAAGACCCTGCGCATGCGTATTCAGGTTCGCAGCTTCGACGCGATCTGTCGCATGATCCATCACGGCATGGGAGTCGGGGTGCTGCCCGAGAGAACGATCTACCGCGATTTGAGGGACCTCAAGCTGCGCAGTATCCCCCTGAGCGACCCTTGGGCGCGGCGCGATCTGGTGATCGGCATTCGTGAGTACGAGGGGTTGCCCGTGATTGCCCGCCATCTGGTCGATCACCTTGGCAGTGAGCCGGGCGATTCATTGTCGCAGGATGGTAAAGGCTGACCACTGCTGACAAAGCGGCGTGACCTCGAGTCGGGTGATATTGACGTGGGCGGGCAGTTCGGCGATGTGCAGCGCCTGGGCGGCAACGTCGGCCGGCTGCAGTGAGCGGGTGCCGTCATAGTAGCGCTCGGCGAAGTCGCGGTCGCCTTTCATACGCACTTCGGTGAATTCGCTCACCGTCATGCCGGGTGCCAGATCGGTGACACGCACGCCCGAGCCGCTGACATCGCAGCGCAGGTTGTAGCTGAACTGCTCGACGAATGCCTTGGAAGCGCCGTAGACATGGCCGCCGGGGTAGGGAGTATGGCCGGCGATGGAGCCGATGTTGATGATGGTGGCACCTTCACCGTGGGCGATCAGCCTCGGCAGCAGCAGTCGCGTTACCGTGACCAGCCCCTTGATGTTGGTGTCGATCATGGCCAGCCAGTCATCGAGTTGCGCGTCCTGCGCGGGCCCCTTGCCCAGCGCGACGCCGGCATTGTTGAGCAGCAGTCTCACGTCGTTGAAGGGGGCGGGCAGCGCGGCGACGACTTCTTCGATGGCCTTGCGGTCGGTGACGTCCAGGGCGGCGAGATGAATGGGTACCGAATCTCCGAGACGCTTTCCCAGCGCCTCGAGACGAGCCAGGCGCCGGCCGGTGAGGACCAGTCCCCAACCCGCTGCGGCGAATGCCTCGGCGCAGGCCTGGCCGATTCCCGAGGTGGCGCCGGTGATGAAGGCGATGGGCGTGGTTTCGTGCATGATGAATGCTCCGCTGGCTTTGCTCTATTCAGTTCTGCGGGTCGGCGGCGGGGGTATTAGCCAATGGTCGCATTCTGGTGGGAATTCTTGCTGAGAAGGCCGTTTGACGAGGGCTCATGAGATATCGTGATACGCGAAGGCTCCCTTCATCAAAACCGATTTGAGCGCAGCCTGGGCATGTTTCAAGATCAAACCATCACGCCCGGAAAAACATAACGACAACGATCAGGAGAGCACCATGCGCAAGTCTCTACTTGCCACGCTGGCCACCCTCGGCATGTTGAGCGCCCCTTTCGCGCTCGCCAATGCCATCGAAATTCAAGTCAACAACACCATGAGTGAAGGCGGCTCCGAGAGTGCTGCCGTAGAACGCTTTGCCGAATACCTCGAAGAGCAGGCGCCGGGGCGCTTCAACGTGCGCCCCTTCCTGGCAGGCTCGCTGGGCAGCGAGGATGCCGTGCTCGAGCTTCTCAACCTCGGGCAGACCCAGCTCTCCATCACGGGTGGCAACTGGCGCCAGCAGTATGCCTCGGAATACGACGCCATCACCGTGCCGTTCCTCTTCTCCACCTGGGAAGAGGTGGATGCCTATATGGAGAGCCCCTCCGGACAGCGTCTGGTGGAGATCGCCGAAGAGAAGGGCGGCATCAAGTATTTCGGTACCCAGCATCGTGGCCCGCGCCACATGACGGCCAACAAGGCGATCCATACTCCAGCCGACCTGCAGGGCTTCCGCATGCGCCTGCCCTCGCTGCCCGTGTGGCTCGAGGTATGGGAGGAGATCGGTGCCCAGGTGGTCAACGTGCCGGCACCCGAGATCTACCTGGCCATGCAGACGCGCCAGGTGGACGGCCATGAGAACTCGCTGTCGTCGCCCTATACCCGCCGGCTGTGGGAGGTGCAGGACCATATCATCCTGACCAGCCACGTGCAGTTCCCGTGGAACTGGGTAGCGAGCTCACGCTGGTGGAATGGACTGGACGAGGAGGATCAGGCGCTGATCAGCGAAGCCATCGATGTGGCCCGTCAGCACGGCACCGAGGTGGAGCGAGAGCTGGACGAATACTATCTCGAGGAGCTCGAAAAGGCAGGCATGACCATCATCGAGCCCGATATCGAGGCGTTTCGCAACGCCGCCTTGCCGGCCATCGAACGCGTCATGGCCGACATGGCCGATGGCGTGATGGATGATGCCATGGGTGAGAGCGCCGACGACTGATCGCCAGTGACAGCGATACGACTCATCAGCGGCGGCCCCCGGGACGCCGCTGACGTTTTCTGCCTTGAGGAGAGCAACCTTGACGTCTATCCCCACGCCGCCTTCGGGCGGGCTGGACCGTGTCGCCTACTATCTGCTGCGGGCCGTGACCCTGGTCTGCGATAGCGTTGGTGTCGCGCTGCTTGCCGGGGTGCTGGTGCTGATCGTTTCGGCCGTCGTGGCCAGGGACTTGATCGGGCTGGGCATGCCCTGGACCGAAGAGGTCGCATCGATGCTTGCCATCTATGCGGTGGCCTTCGGCTCGCTGTCCGCCTGGGTGCGCTTCGAGCATCTGGTGGTGGACCTGTTCAGTCATCGCCTGGGTAGCTTGGCACGCGGCATTCAGTATCGCCTGGTGGCGCTGCTCTCATGTGGCTTCTTCACGCTTGCGGCCTATGGCGCACTGACCATGTCCGTGGCCAGTGCCAACAATCGCACCGTGTCCCTCGGGATCAGCTTCAGCTACCTCTACTACGGCATTTTCATCGCGTTTGCCGGCATGGCCGTACTGGCCCTGTGGCAGACGCTGCGCGGTCCGGTGGCATGGCAGGACACCCTTCGCGCCGAGCAGGAGGCGAGCTGATGCAGGAGCTCATGGTCTTCGTCGGAGGACTCTTGCTGTTGATGGCCATTGGCCTGCCGGTGGTGGTGGCCATCGGCATCACCTCGTTCATCGCCCTGGCGGTGACCGGCGCCGGCGGCTTGCCGGTGGAGCTGATGTCGCTGCGCATGGTGCAGACGCTCAACAACTTCACGCTGTTGGCGATCCCGCTCTTCATCCTGGCCGCCAACATCATGAACACGGGGTCGACCACCACCCGGATCTTCGATTTCGCCACCGCCCTGGTGGGCTTCACCAAGGGTGGCCTGGGGCATGCCAACGTGGTTGCCAGCTCGATCTTCGCCACCATGTCGGGCACCGCGGTGGCGGATGCCGCCGGTCTTGGCAGCATCGAAATAAAAGCCATGAAGGAGCGGGGCTACGACCTCGGCTACTCGGCAGGCATCACGGCGGCGTCGAGCGTCATCGGGCCGATCCTGCCGCCGAGCATCGCACTCGTGGTATACGGCTGGCTGGCGAATGTCAGTATCGGCGCGCTGTTCATGGCGGGGCTGGTGCCGGGTATCCTGATGGCGCTGATGTTCATGGGCATGACCGTCGTGCTAGGTGCCGGCAAGCGCGTGACGATGCCGCCCCCGGTGCCTTTCGATGGCAAGGAAGTGCTGCGGACCGGCAGGCGCGCCATTCTGCCGTTGTTCATGCCGGCCATCATCGTCGGGGGTATCTGGACGGGGCTGTTCACGCCCACCGAGGCGGGTGCGATCGCATCGCTCTATGCGGTGGTGCTGGGTGGCGTGGTCTACCGCGATCTCTCCTTGCGCGATCTGTTCCAGGCTTTCCGGCGCTCCCTGATGTTCAGCGCCGCCATTCTGCTGATCATCGCCGTGTCGAGCTTCTACGGCTGGATCCTGGTGCGCATCGGCATTCCTCAGGCGCTGGCGGGTCAAGTGGCGGGCATCGACATGCCGACTATCGTCCTGTTGCTGGCCTTTGCGCTGTTCTTTCTGCTGATCGGTTGCTTCATGTCGGTGATCGAAAGCATCTTGATCTTCACTCCCATCGTGGTGCCCGCTGCGCTGGCTGCCGGCCTCGATCCGATTCACTTCGGTATCGTCATGGTGATCACCCTGTCGGTAGGCGTCATCACGCCCCCTTTCGGCACCGTGCTGTTCCTGATGGTGGGAATCACGCGGCTACGCTACTCGCAGATCGTGGTGGCGATCCTGCCGTTCCTGATTCCGATCCTGCTGACCATTCTGATCCTGATCGCCATCCCGGCTCTGGTCACCTGGCTGCCGCGGCTGATGGGCTACTGAACCGACAGGAGAAGCGGCCTCGCGGGGAACACCCGAGGCCGTTACGGGTCACAAGCGCTACCATCGCAAGGGAATCGCCATGCTCGACACCATCCAGCGTTTCTTCCAACAGGCCCTGGCCGAGCCCGAGCGCTCGGACGATCCGGCGCCAACCCTCGAGCGTGCCACTGCCGCGCTGCTGTGTGAGGTGATGCGCGCCGACTACCACACCGATGAAGCACAGCTCGACGCTCTGCGCGACCTTCTCATGGCGCACTTCCAGCTCTCCGCCGAGGCAGTGGAGGAGCTGATGGAGATGGCCCGGGACGAAGTGGAGAATTCGGTGGATCACTATCAGTTCGTCAGCCTGATCAAGCAGCATTACGATTACGCGCAGCGCTGCGAACTGGTACGCATGATGTGGCTTCTGGCCAATGCCGATGCCAACCACAATGCGCTCGAAGAGCACCGTATCCGGCGCCTTGCGGACCTCCTGCATGTCAGCCACTCCGATTTCATCCGCACCAAGCTCCAGGTCCAGGGCAAAACGGGCTAACCGACGGAACGGCTGCCGGGCCAAGGGTTTGATCTGCGACAGCAGTGCAAGGGTTTGGCGCGGCAGCCGCTAAGACGTGCTGGTAGACTAGGCCGCTCGTTCCGGCAGGGCCGGCTGCGCAAGCGCATAGGGGGAGTTGCATGTCTCGTGAAACCGTCGTCCTGGGAGCCGGCATGGTCGGCGTTTCCATTGCCTGGCACCTGGCCCGTCGCGGACGTTCGGTGCTGCTGGTGGATCGCCGTCCCCCCGGGCAGGAAACTTCCTATGGCAATGGCGGGCTGATTCAGCGCGAGGCGGTACGCCCCTACACCTTCCCTCGCGAATTCGGCAAGTTGCTGAGTTCTCTGCCCAACCGACGGGTCGACATACGCTACCAGTGGAGCGGTGTACTGCAATTCGCCGGGCCGCTTTTCGGTTATTGGCGACACTCCGCTCCGCATCGCTATGCGCATATCGTGCCCGAGTACGCCTCGCTCATCGCTCTCTCCACCCAGGAACATGCGCCCATGATCGAGGCGGCGGGTGCGAGTGAGCTGATCGGCAAGGAGGGCTGGCTCGAAGTCCACCGCAGCCAGGCAGAGCTCGATCGACGGGCAGGCGAGGCCGAAGACGCCGCCAATCGCTTCGGCGTGACGCATGACTTGCTCGACGGCAAAGGGCTTTCAAGCAAGGAGCCTGAATTGAGTGCCGGTCTGGCAGGTGCCATTCACTGGACCAATTCATGGAGCGTGGCCGATCCCGGTGGCCTGGTTGCCGCTTATGCTCGAAGTTTCGAGCAGCTGGGTGGTGAGTTCCTTCAGGCCGAGGTGAAGGGAGTCAGCCGGATCGGGTCCGGCTGGCGCGTCGACACCGACCAGGGCGGACACGAAACCCAGGATGTGGTGGTGGCGCTGGGCCCCTGGGCGGGAGGCTGGCTGAAGGAGCTGGGTTACCACCTGCCTACCTTCGTCAAGCGCGGTTACCACATGCACTATGGCGCCGCGGAAGGTAAGCGTCTCAACCATTGGCTGGCCGACGCCGATATCGGCTATATCCTGGCGCCGATGCGGGCCGGTATACGCCTGACCACTGGCGCCGAGCTCGCCCGTCTCGATGCGCCACCCGCTCATGGTCAACTGGCTGCCGCCGAACGTTGCGCAAGGGATATCTATCCAGCCTTGGGCGAGCGGCTCGAGGCGGAGCCGTGGAAGGGCGCGCGGCCGTGCCTTCCCGACATGAAGCCCGTTATCGGGCCGGCGCCTCGCCATCCCGGGCTATGGCTGGCTTTCGGGCATGGCCACCAGGGCTTCACCATGGGGCCGGCCACGGGGCGCGTGCTGGCGGAGATGATGGCAGGGGAGCCGACAGCCGTTGATCTGACACCGTTTCGTGCCGATCGCTTCTAAGCGGAGTGCGGAATCGTCACTTCGAAAGGCTTGTTCATCGAGCCGTCACTCAGCCCGGGAGCGTCGTCTGCGCCATAGGTGATGAATGAACTTCATCACCAGGGTCATCACGTAGACCACCCAGCCGGCCGTTGCGAGCACGTTGAACAGTAGCATCTTCTGCTGGCCGCTCATGGGAGCGAACAGGGTCTCGATGAGCACGCCAAGCACCAGAACCAGTGCCATGGGCAGCGCCAGGATGTGCATCCACATTTCGGTGCGCCGCTTGCGCACGTGGTAGCGGCTCAGGTGTATCCGAAACGGGCGGTGCACGAAGCTGACCAGAACCATGGTGCCCAGGGCAAGCAACGCTGCCAGGGTCGGCTCGACGCTGTCGATACTGGCCGAGATGCCGATCGACCAGAAGAACACGATCCACATCAATCCGGCCAGAATGGCGACGATATCGGCGTAGTGACGAACCCGAGGCATTGGCAGCGACTCTCACGGAAAAACGGCGTCGATGATACGGTAAAACGGCCAGTGTTGCTGCCGCTGTGGCAATTTACTTGCCGAGGGGCAAGCGTGTCGAGCCTGGGCAATTCGGCCAAGGCTTCCGGTATACTCTGGCGTCGACACTCATGCTGAACGACAGGATACGCCGTGACCGCTATCACCCTGACCCGACCCGATGACTGGCATCTCCACCTGCGCGACGGTGAAGCGCTTGCGGCCGTGGTCCCCGCCACGGCGCGCCAGATGGGGCGGGCGATCGTCATGCCCAATCTCAAGCCGCCGGTCACCACTACCGAGCAGGCTCGCAGCTACCGGGAGCGAATCCTGGCGGCGCGCCCCGAGGGCTCCGCCTTCGAGCCGCTGATGACACTTTATCTCACCGACAAGACACCGGCGGACGAGATCGAGCGCGCCGTGGAAAGCGGTCTGGTGCAGGCAGTGAAGCTCTATCCCGCCGGGGCAACGACCAATTCCGACTCCGGCGTCACCGACTTGGCGCACTGCGAGGCGGCCATTGCCGCCATGGCACGCCTGGGGCTGCCGCTACTGGT
This sequence comes from Halomonas sp. TH-94, assembly GCF_057473365.1. Lineage (NCBI taxonomy): Bacteria > Pseudomonadati > Pseudomonadota > Gammaproteobacteria > Oceanospirillales > Halomonadaceae > Halomonas > Halomonas sp. TH-94. Next base: position 9,235 of record NZ_JBYCKL010000040.1, on the reverse strand, counting down.
TCATGGCGAAGTCACCGATGCCGAGATCGATATCTTCGATCGCGAGGCGGTATTCATCGAGCGGATCATGAAGCCTCTGCTAGAGCGGCATCCCGATCTCAACGTCGTATTCGAGCACATCACGACCGCCGACGCTGTCGAATTCGTCTCTCAGGCACCGGCCAACGTGGGAGCGACGATCACCGCACACCACCTGCTTTACAACCGCAACCACATGCTGGTCGGTGGCATTCGTCCGCATTACTACTGCCTGCCGATCCTCAAGCGCGAACGCCATCGCGAGGCGCTGTTGGAGGCGGCTACCTCGGGCAGCGCCAAGTTCTTCCTCGGTACCGACAGCGCCCCCCACGCTCAGGGCGACAAGGAGTCGGCCTGCGGCTGTGCCGGAGCCTATACCGCGCCGGCGGCGATCGAACTCTACGCCATGGCCTTCGAGCAGGTCGGCGCCCTGAGCCGGCTGGAGGGGTTCGCCAGCCATCATGGCCCTGACTTCTACCGCTTGCCGCGTAATCTCGACACCATCACCCTGGTGCGCGAGGAGTGGACGATGCCCGATGTCTTGCCTTATGCGGGCGGGCAGCACATCGTGCCGCTCAAGGCGGGAGAAGCCGTTACTTGGAAGCTTCGCGACTGAACCTCCGCTCGACGCCATACAGAACGGCCGCCTTAAAGGCGGCCGTTCTGGTTTTTCATGGTCGAGTGGAGGGCGGGCTCAGCTCGCCGCAAGCTCCAGATCGGGGCAGGGCGCAGTCCCGGCGAGCCGGGCCACCATGCGCTCGACCATGCGGGCCGAATGGGCGGCGGCTTTCTCCAGGAACTGCTCGAACGAAATGTGATTGTCGCCACCTCCGACGATGTCGGACAGCGAGCGCACCACCACGAACGGACAGCCGTAGAGATGGCAGGTCTGGGCGATGGCGGCGGCCTCCATCTCGGCGGCCAGCATGGTCGGGAAGCGCGAGCGGGTTTTGGTGACCAGCTCCGGACAGGCCATGAACACGTCGCCGGTAGCGATCAGGCCTTCCACCACCTTGACCTCGCCCAGCTCCTCGACGCACTCCCGGGCCAGCGTCACCAGGCGGGCATCGGGTAGATAGGCGGCAGGCATCTGCGGCACCTGGCCGTGCTCGTAGCCAAACACCACGGCGTCCACGTCGTGGTGGCGTACCTCGCTTGAAACCACTACATCGCCGACTTCCAGGCCCTCGCCGAAACCACCTGCCGAGCCGGTATTGATGATGGCTTCGGGGTGATAGACGTCGAGCAGCAGGGTGGTGCCGATGGCGGCGTTGACCTTGCCGATGCCGGACTGCAGGATGATCACGTCAACCCCGTGCAGCTTGCCATGATGGAAGGTACAGCCGACGTGGGTGCGGGTACGGCGGTCTTCCAGCTGCGATGCCAGGTAGGCGACTTCCTGAGCCATGGCGCCAATGATGCCGATGCGTTTCATTTCGTGTTGTTTGCTCCGATTGGGCGACCGTGCCGCCAAGGCGTAAGTGCGTCTACCTGGGAGGGCGCATTCTAGCCGAGCGGTGCTCCGCTGTCAGGACGGCGTGATTTCCAGTTCCATGGCATCGTGCCGTTCCGCTGCATAGAGCGTGTTCTCCAGCAGCGAGGCGACGGTCATCGGGCCCACCCCGCCCGGCACTGGCGTGATCCAGGCGGCGCGCTCCGCGGCCGGGGCGAACTCCACGTCGCCGACCAGGCGACCCTCCTCCTCGCGATTGATGCCTACGTCGATGACAATCGCGCCATCGCGCACCCATTCGCCCTTGACCAGCCCCGGCTTGCCTACCGCGACCACCAGCAGCTCGGCGCGACGCACGTGCGTTTCCAGGTCGCGGGTGAAGCGATGGCACACGGTGGTGGTGCAGCCGGCGAGCATCAGCTCGAGCGCCATGGGGCGTCCGACGATGTTCGATGCGCCGACCACGGTGGCGTCCAGACCGCGTACCTTGAGCCCGCTGGCCTGCAGCAGGGTCATGATGCCCTTGGGGGTGCAGGGACGCAGGACGGGGAGCCGCTGGGCCAGCCGGCCAAGGTTGTACGGGTGAAAGCCATCCACGTCCTTGTGCGGCAGGATGCGTTCCAGGATCGGGCGCGAGTCGAGGTGGGCCGGCAACGGCAGCTGCAGCAGGATGCCGTCGACGCTCGGGTCGTCATTCAGCTCGTCGATCAACTGCTCCAGCGCTTGCTGGCTGGTATCGCTGGGCAGGGCATGCTGAAAAGAGAGTATGCCGGCCTGATCGCAGGCCCGGTGCTTGTTGCTCACGTACACGTGGGAAGCCGGATCGTCGCCCACCAGAACGACAGCCAGGCCTGGTATGCGCTTGCCCTCGCGGCGGCGCACCTCGACCTGGCGTGCAACCTGTTCGCGGACCTGGGCGGCTATGGCCTTGCCATCGATGAGTCGGGCAGTCATCGTATCTCCCCTGTGGTGAGTGGTGTGAGCGTCGCTGGCAGGGCCGGCTTCGGATTCTCGACGGGGGCCGATTTTCGCACGCCGCGCCGCCAAGGCAAAGCGCAAAAGCCTCGATATGTCAGGAAGCTATTGACCACGGAAGATTCTCGCGTAGAATACGCAGCGCTCGACGAGGCCCTGTAGCGGGTGTCGAGGGCCGTGCGAAGGCCGGCGGGGTGTAGCGCAGTCTGGTAGCGCGCCTGCTTTGGGAGCAGGATGTCGGGGGTTCGAATCCCTCCACCCCGACCACAACCTTTTGTTTGTGCTGAGGAAATGGTTCAGCAGGGTTGCGGTCAGACGCCATGGAACGTAGAATGCGCCCATAGCTCAACCGGATAGAGCAACGGCCTTCTAAGCCGTAGGTTGCAGGTTCGAGTCCTGCTGGGCGTGCCAATCTGGCGCACGCAGCTGGATTCCGGTTCGAACGATGTCGATATGGTGGATGTAGCTCAGTGGTAGAGCCCCGGATTGTGGCTCCGGTGGTCGTGGGTTCGATCCCCATCATCCACCCCATTGCACCTCTTTTCTTCTCGCGCCGACTTCTCATCGACATGCCATCCTGCATGCAGTCTGTCATGCGATCTGGAGTGGTCAGGTGCGCCGTCGTGCGTATCAACCGTCTCCGAGGCTGAGTCGTATCGGTATCGGTACCGCATACCCTTGTAAAATGCCCGGAGTGCCCCCATTCAATGGGCTTAACGCTTGCCAGCGTAGGGCGGGATTCTTAGAATCTCTCTTTTACATTCACGCTTCCCAAGAACGCCCCAGTCGGTAGAGGACCATTCATGCAAGTTTCCGTCGAAACGACCTCCCAGATCGAGCGCCGTGTCACGTTCCAAGTGCCGGCCGCCGAGGTCGATGAGGCCGTCGAGGCCCGCCTCAAGGACACGGCGAAGAACATTCGTCTCAACGGTTTCCGTAAAGGCCGGGTTCCCATGACCGTGGTGCGCCAGCGTTACGGTCGCGGCGTGCGCGACGAGGTCGTGGGCGAGCTGATGCGTGAGCGCTATGTGCGTGCCATCACCGAGCAGAACCTCAACCCGGCCGGATTCCCGAGCATCGAGCCCAAGGTCGACGAGGCCGGCAAGGATCTCGAGTTCGTGGCTTCCCTCGAAGTCTATCCCGAGGTCGAGCTGGCCTCGATCGAAGGCACCGAGGTCGAGCGCCCTGCAGTCGAGGTGAGCGACACCGATCTCGAAGAGATGGTCGAGACCCTGCGCAAGCAGAATGCTTCCTGGGAGGAAGTCGACCGCGCCGCTGAAGAGGGCGATCAGGTGAAGATCGACTTCCAGGGCTTCCTTGGCGACGAGCCGTTCGAAGGCGGCAGCGCCGAAGGGCACGACCTGGTGCTCGGTTCCGGCAACTTCATTCCCGGCTTCGAAGACCAGCTCGCCGGTGCCAAGGCGGGTGATGAGAAGGAGATCAAGGTCACCTTCCCCGAGGACTATCAGGCCGAGCATCTTGCGGGCCAGGAAGCGACCTTCAAGGTCAAGGTCCATGCGGTCAAGGGTCAGGCCCTGCCGGAAATCGACGAGGCCTTCATCAAGCGCTTCGGCGTCGAAGATGGCGACATCGAAAAATTCCGTGCCGAAGTTAAGAAGAACATGGCCCGCGAGGCCAAGCAGGCGGTCGACAACCGGGTCAAGCAGCAGGTGTTGGAAGCGCTGAAGAAGGCCAACGACATCCCGGTGCCTCAGTCGCTGGTTCAGCAGGAAACCGATGCGCTCAAGCGCCAGGCGGCACAGCAGTTCGGCCTGGGCGAGGACTTCGACGTCTCCCAGCTGCCCAACGAGCTGTTCTCCGAGCAAGCCAAGAGCCGGGTCCAGGTCGGCCTGCTGCTGGCCGAGGTGATCAAGTCGAACGAGCTCGATGCTACCGACGACGAAATTCGTGCCAAGGTCGAGGAGCTTGCCGAGCAGTACCAGGAGCCGCAGCAGGTCGTTGACTACTACATGAACAACGACCAGCTGAAGACTCAGGTCAAGTCGGCCATCCTCGAGGAGAAGGCCGTCGACAAGCTGCTGGAACAGGCGACTGTCAAAGATGTGGAAATGAGCTACCAGCAGGCGCTTGCCGCTGCACAGCAGAGCGAGCAGGCTGAAGAGGGCGCTGCCGAGGAAGGCGAGGAAGAAGCCAAGAGCTGATTCGCGCCACGCCTGCCTTCATTCGCCGGCCACTGAGAGAGCGGCCGGCGGATGGAGTCGCCCCCATTCATCGGATGCAAGGACATCACACTGATGAGCAACGAGTTCGAGACCCAGAACGCCGGCGGCCTGGTGCCGATGGTAGTAGAACAGAGCGCACGCGGTGAGCGCGCCTATGATATCTACTCCAGGCTGCTGAAGGAGCGTGTGATCTTTCTGGTGGGGCCGGTTGAAGACCACATGGCCAACCTGATCGTGGCGCAGCTGTTGTTTCTTGAATCCGAGAACCCGGACAAGGACATCCATCTCTACATCAACTCGCCCGGTGGGGCGGTGACTGCCGGGATGTCCATCTACGACACCATGCAGTTCATCAAGCCCGACGTCTCGACCGTGTGTATCGGTCAGGCGGCCAGCATGGGTGCGCTACTGCTTGCCGGCGGCGCGGCCGGTAAGCGCTATTCACTGCCGCACTCGCGAATGATGATCCACCAGCCGCTGGGCGGCTACCAGGGTCAGGCGGCCGATATCGAGATTCACACCCGCGAGATTCTGGGCATCCGGGACAAGCTCAATCGTATCCTTGCCCATCATACCGGCCAGGATATGGAGACGATTGCTCGGGATACCGATCGTGACAACTTCATGAGCGGCACTCAGGCAGCGGAATACGGTCTCATAGATGCCGTACTGGATAAGCGGCCCACATCCTGATAGCGTGAATTCAGACACGCATCATATACGTGATTAGCGGCGGCCCACCTGGCCGCCGAAGTGACAGAGGTACGCGAATGGCCGACGGCAAAGGCAAGGACGAAGGCGGCAAGCTGCTTTACTGCTCCTTCTGTGGCAAGAATCAGAATGAGGTACGCAAGCTGATTGCAGGCCCGTCCGTCTATATCTGCGACGAGTGTGTCGACCTGTGCAACGACATCATTCGCGAGGAAGTTCTCGATGCCGATGCCGAGAGCGATGAGGAGCGTCTGCCCGTTCCCCGCGAAATTCGTCGCACCCTGGATGAGTACGTCATCGGACAGGATCGCGCCAAGACGGTGCTTTCCGTGGCCGTTTACAATCATTACAAGCGCCTGCGTGCAGGCCTGAAGGGCGACGACGTCGAACTCGGCAAGTCGAACATCCTGCTCATCGGTCCCACCGGCAGCGGCAAGACCCTGCTGGCCGAGACCATGGCAAGACTGCTCAACGTTCCCTTCACCATTGCCGATGCAACCACGCTCACCGAAGCGGGCTACGTCGGTGAGGACGTCGAGAACATCATTCAGAAGCTGTTGCAGAAGTGCGACTACGATGTGGAGAAGGCCCAGCGCGGCATCGTCTACATCGACGAGATCGACAAGATCTCGCGCAAGTCGGACAACCCCTCGATCACTCGAGACGTGTCGGGTGAGGGGGTGCAGCAGGCCCTGCTGAAGCTGATCGAGGGCACCACGGCATCCGTGCCTCCCCAGGGCGGGCGCAAGCATCCGCAGCAGGAGTTCCTGCAGGTGGACACCGGCAACATCCTGTTCATCGTGGGTGGTGCCTTCGCCGGACTCGACAAGGTCATCCGTGATCGCGCCGAGAAGGGCGGCATCGGCTTCAGCGCCGTGGTGAAGAGCAAGGATGAAACCAAAGGTGTTGGCGATCTGCTCGCCGACGTCGAGCCGGAGGATCTGGTCAAGTTCGGCCTGATTCCCGAGTTCGTCGGGCGCCTGCCGGTCATCGCCACCCTGACCGAGCTCAACGAGGAGGCGTTGATCCAAATCCTCACCGAGCCCAAGAACTCGCTGGTCAAGCAGTATGCCCGCCTGTTCGACATGGAGGGCGTTGAACTCGAGTTCCGGGAGGACGCGCTGCGTGCAGTGGCGGTCAAGGCCATGACGCGCAAGACCGGCGCACGCGGGCTGCGCTCCATCCTGGAGTCGGTGCTGCTCGACACCATGTACGAAATTCCTTCCATGGAGGGGGTGTCCAAGGTTGTCATCGACGCCACCGTCATTGCCGGCGACAGCGAGCCGCTGCTGATCTATTCGCAGCAGGATCAGCGGGTCGACGGTACCGATGGCTGAGGCCGAACGGCAGATGCCGTTTTGCCCATGACGAAAAGGGGTCGCTCGGGCGGCCCCTTTGCTTGTCGGCGCTGCCGCCCTTGTAATCTGGGCGCCTAGCCCCCAACTCCCCCTGTATTCACCGATTTCCGTTGAGGACCGTCTGCGATGCAGCAGAACGCCGTTCAGACTCTGAGTCTGCCCCTCCTGCCACTGCGCGACGTGGTCGTCTACCCGCAGATGGTGATCCCCCTTTTCGTCGGGCGCGAGAAGTCGATTCAGGCGCTCGATGCCGCGATGGCTGCCGACAAGCGTGTACTGCTGGTGGCGCAACGTGAGGCCGGACAGGATGACCCCGGCACCGATGATCTGTTCACCATCGGGACCGTTGCCGAGATCATGCAACTGCTTAAGCTGCCCGACGGCACCGTCAAGGTGCTGATCGAAGGCGTCTCGCGAGCCAATGTGCAAGAAGTGCATCACGCCGACCAGGGGCACAGCATGGCGGAAGCGGTGCTGCGCGACAGCGAGCCCTTGTCCGAACGTGAACAGGAAGCCTTGGTCAGAGTGCTGCTCAATCAATTCGAGCAGTATGTGAAGCTGTCCAAGAAGGTGCCCAACGAGGTGCTCAATTCGCTGTCCGGAATCGAGGATCCCAGTCGGCTGGTTGACACCGTGTGCGCACACCTTTCTCTCAAGATTCAGGACAAGCAGCAGCTCCTGGAAATGGATCGCGTGCGTGATCGTATCGAGCACTTGATGGCACTGATCGAGTCCGAGATCGATCTGTTGCAGGTGGAAAAGCGCATCCGCTCCCGGGTCAAGGACCAGATGGAGAAGTCGCAGCGCGAGTACTATCTCAACGAGCAGATGAAGGCCATACAGAAGGAGATGGGCGAGCTCGAGAACGTGCCCAACGAGGCCGAGAAGTACGAAATGGCCATCGAAGAGTCGGGCATGCCCAAGGAGGCTCGCGACAAGGCGCTGCAGGAGCTGGGCAAGCTCAAGATGATGTCCCCGAGCTCCGCCGAAGCCACCGTGGTGCGCTCCTACCTCGACTGGATGGTGGGGGTGCCGTGGAAGAAGCGTACCCGGGTCAAGCATGACTTGCTGCACGCCCACAAGGTGCTCGACGAGGATCACTACGGTCTCGAAGAGGTCAAGGAGCGCATCCTCGAGTACCTCGCCGTGCAAAAGCGCGTCAAGAAGCTCAAGGGTCCCGTGCTGTGTCTGGTCGGCCCGCCCGGCGTTGGCAAGACATCGCTGGGCCAGTCGATCGCCCGTGCCACCAACCGCAAGTACGTGCGTCTGGCCCTGGGTGGCGTTCGCGACGAGTCGGAAATTCGTGGCCACCGTCGTACCTATATCGGCTCGCTGCCCGGTAAGCTGATCCAGCGTATGAGCAAGGCGGGGGTCAAGAATCCGCTGTTCCTGCTCGACGAGGTCGACAAGATCGGAATGGACCACCGTGGCGATCCTGCCTCGGCGCTGCTGGAGGTGCTCGATCCGGAGCAGAACGACAAGTTCAACGACCATTACCTGGAGCTGGACTACGATCTTTCGGAGGTGATGTTCATCTGTACCGCCAATTCGATGAACATCCCCGGACCTCTGCTCGATCGCATGGAGGTCATTCGTCTGCCGGGCTACACCGAAGACGAGAAACTCGCCATCGCCCGTCGCTACCTGGTACCCAAGCAGCTCGAGGCCACCGGCTTCAAGGATGAGGAGCTGAGCTTCTCCGATGAGTCGCTGCTGGAGCTGATTCGCTACTACACCCGCGAGGCGGGTGTGCGCGAGCTGGAGCGTCAGATTGCCAAGGTGTGTCGCAAGGTGCTGCGCAAGCGCCTCGAGGACGAGGGCAAGGGGGCCCAGGCGCCGGTATTGCTTGCGGCAAGCGAGATAGAGACCTACGCCGGCGTGCGCCGCTACAGCTACGGCCTGGCCGACAAGGAGGACCAGATCGGCCGTGTCACCGGGCTCGCCTGGACCTCGGTGGGCGGCGAGCTGCTCAACATCGAGTCGGTGGTCACTCCTGGGAAGGGGCGAATCAACAAGACCGGCTCCCTGGGCGATGTCATGAAGGAATCCGTCAGTGCGGCACACACCGTGGTGCGTGCGCGTGCTGAGGCGCTGGGTATCGATCCCGAGCGCTTCGAGAAGGAGGACCTGCACATCCACGTACCGGAAGGTGCGACGCCCAAGGATGGCCCCAGTGCCGGCATCGCCATGGTGACTGCCATGGTGTCTGCCTATACCGGGCGACCGATACGCTGTGATCTGGCCATGACCGGCGAGGTGAACCTGCGCGGCGAGGTGATGCCGATCGGCGGGCTGAAGGAGAAATTGCTGGCGGCACGGCGCGGTGGTATAAAGATTGTGCTTATTCCGGAAGAGAACCGCCGCGACCTCAAAGAGGTTCCGGATAACATCAAGGACGCGCTGGAGATCCGGCCTGTCCGATGGATTGATGAGGTACTGGCGTCGGCGTTGTCGAAAAATCCCGACACCAGCGGTGAAGAATCCCGAACGGAAGATTCGGCCTCTTCTTCAACGATGATCAGTACACATTAATGATA